>CAITZA010000290.1 GCA_903896745.1 uncultured Desulfomonile sp.
AGGCCCTGACCTGGGAATTTTGGGGCATGAGCGTGTAAATGTGCTGAAACTAAATCTGATGCTGGATGGGCGGAATTGCGACTGAATCATTTCTCCAAAAACAGACCCGACTCGTTTCTAAGGATGATCCGTCGCGCAAATCGCGGACGTTTGAAAATATTTCTGGGATACGGCGCTGGGGTTGGAAAGACCTATCAGATGTTACTGGAGGGACATCGCCTGAGGGCCGAAGGAATTGACGTGGTCATAGGTCTGCTGGAGTCCCATGGTAGAATCGATGTGGAAAGGCTCGCTGAAGGACTGGTTTTAATTCCGCGGCGTGTTCAGGAATATCGGGGGACTATTATTCAGGAAATGGATACTGGGGCAATTATCGGGATAAAGCCGCAGGTAACTCTTATTGATGAACTGGCTCACTCAAATGCGCCTGGCAGCCATAACGCCAAGAGATACGAAGATGTTGAGGACATACTCGAAAGCGGCATTCATGTAGTGACAACCCTGAATATACAGCATTTGGAGAGCCTTTATGACACTGTCGAGAGAGAAGTCGGCATTAAGGTGCGCGAACGGATTCCTGATTCTGTTCTATTCGATGCGGATGAGATCGTAAATGTCGATATCACCCCGGAAGATTTGCAGAAACGTTTAAAAGAAGGAAAAATCTATCCGCACGAACGTATACAGATAGCGCTTGAGCATTTCTTCAGGGAAGCCAATCTCGAAACACTCCGCGAACTCACCCTGAGGGAACTTGCAGCCCAAATTGATTCGAAACGCAGGGAACACGTCGCGTATGAAGACAACCTGTCTCCAGATCAGGTCATGGTTTGCCTGAGCTCCCGGGGCCCCAATAGCGAAATGTTGCTCAGATACGCTTCTCGTCTCGCAGGAAGGCTAAATCGTAACTGGTACGCCCTATATGTTCAGACTCCATCAGAAGCTCCAAGCGTGATTGATCCCGAAACCCAGCAGGCGTTGTCCAGCGCCCTCACTCTGGCAAAACAGCTCGGCGCACTGGTATTCACTCACAAGGGCGAGGACGTGGTTGCAACAATCCTGTGTTTTGCGCGGGAATATCGTTGTGGGCACATTGTGATCGGGAGTCCTGGCAGGTTATCATTATGGAAAAGCCTGACCGGTCACAAAAACCTGGTTGCGTCCCTGATAGACCTGGCCCATGGCGCCACGGTTGTTGTACTGGATACCAGGCGATACGATTCACAAGTCGGAATAGCTCAAACGAAAAAATCCGACGCGTCCAAACTCGGGGGCGGAACCACAGCAACGGACAAATCCCACCCTTTCAGCTATTATCTGACCACAGGACGTATTCTTTTTTGGGACCAACCTGTTAACAGGGAAAATGCTCTGCGCGAGCTTGTGTCGTCGGTCAATACCCCAGAAATTGGGAATCCGGATATCGTGTTTGACGGATTGATGAGACGGGAGCAACAGTCATCAACTTTTCTGAACGAGGGAGTGGCTTTTCCTCACGCCCGTCTTTCCGGATTGTCCAAACCGGTTGTAGTCTTGGGCGTGGCCAGGCATGGGGTATCAGATACCGTTACTCTGGAGCCTGTAAAGCTGATCTTTATGATACTTACGCCAGAGGAAAGCCCATCCACACAGTTGAGTTTGCTCGGAGAAATAAGCCATGCGTTAAAAAACAGACATCTGTTTCAGGGGCTATCTAATGCAAAAAACCCATACGAAGCCCTGTTAGCGTTTGGCCGATGGGAAACAGAGAGGGGGAACGCCCCTTAACCGAAGCCTTACCACATATTAACAGATTCTTGGCAACAACTCCCCGGTTGGCTCGGCGAGTATCCTGGATCCACCGATCGCCGTATTCATTATTACCCGTTTAGCGGTATTTGATGCGATCACGCCGATGATTTGCGCATTTCCTGCCGGTTCACATTCAGACAAAAGGCTCACGGCCCTTTGTCCCATCCCCTTTTTTACAACTGCAACCAGCTTGCCTTCATTAGCCGCCAGGAGTGGATCAATCCCTAGTATTTCCGACGCAGCCCGAACCTCGGAATCGATGGGTATCGATGTTTCCTCGACAACTATTTCAACCGAAGAACCCGATGCGATTTCATTTAATGTGGCCGCCAAGCCCCCACGTGTAGGGTCTCTGAGGAACTTTAGATTAGGGCCAAGCTCAAGGAGGCGCCTGACCAAAGGCCATATCGACGCGGAATCAGACTCAATATGGAAATCGAACGAAAATTCGGCCCTGCTCAACATGATGGCCATTCCATGATTTCCCACAGATCCGCTAACTATGATCTCATCGCCGACCTCTACTGTGTGATGGCCAAAATTGAAATTATGCTCAATTTTTCCAATTCCCGAGGTATTAATAAATATTTTGTCAGCTCCACCCCTAGGCACTACCTTGGTGTCTCCAGTGACTATTTCGACTTCAGCCTCATCAGCGGCTTCCGACATGGAATCCAATATGCTGTTAAGTTCGGCCATGGTAAGGCCTTCTTCCAGAATAAGCCCTACTGACAGAAATGCTGGACGAGCTCCGGAACAGGCGAGGTCATTGCAGGTTCCGTGTATTGCAAGAGACCCGATGTTGCCACCAGGAAAGAATATTGGGGAAACAGTATAGGAGTCTGTCGTGTAGGCTATCCGTCCCCCGAGCCCGTCAAGCACTACCGAATCCGGCAAAGGGCCCAGTTTGCCCCTGTTTAGTCTCGGGAGAATTGTATCCCGGACCAGGCGACCTGTCATTTTACCACCACCACCATGCCCAAGAAGAATTATCGAACCCCTGTCTACTGACATTTATTTAACCATTCCATATTTGTAATAAGCGGCGCAGGTTCCCTCGGAAGATACCATACACGGACCAACCGGATCCTCCGGAGTGCATTCCTTTCCGAAGAGTCCGCATCTGTTGGGTTGCAGGCTTCCAGTCAATATGTTTGCGCACCTGCATCTGGGATCATCAATTGCTTCCGGAACATCGACCGGCAGAGCTATTTCGGCGTTAAACCCCGAATACTTATCTGAAAAATTTAAACCGCTGCCCGGAATCATTCCCAAACCCCTCCAAGACGCGTCGCATACGGTGAATACTTCACTCGTAAGCCTCTGCGCCGCCAAATTGCCCTCGCTCCGAACTACTCGCCTGTAATCGTTAATTATCCTGGCCTCATTCATCGCTGCAAGCTCAACCAGATCCCGTATTGCCACCAGTATATCGAGCGGTTCGAATCCCGCCACAACTCCAGGTTTATGAAATTTGTCGGCAAGATACTGATATGAATCTGAACCGATAATCGCTGAGACATGACCCGGGAGGAGAAAACCGTCCAGGTCTGTTTTTGAAGCCAAAATATTGAGAGGAGGATGTATGGTCTTGAAAGCCGGCAGAACAAAGAAGTTATTGATGCCGGAATTTGCTGCCATCTTAACGGTGGCCGCAATAGTAGGTGAAGTGGTCTCAAAACCGACCCCCAGGAAGACCACAGGCCGAGGAAACTCTTTTATGGCAATCTCAATACAATCCATGGGAGAGTAAACTATTCTGACGGCCCCTCCTTGAGAGCGAAATTCCCCGAGTGATCCATAGGTTCCTGGAACCCTGATGAGATCTCCGAAAGTC
>CAITZA010000291.1 GCA_903896745.1 uncultured Desulfomonile sp.
ACCGACCCCGGAGTGGCAACCAGCAAAGGAGACTATTCACTCGAAACCTACATTCTGTCTCAGGATAAATTTCAAATCGAGCTTCTGGCCAACCTGGACAAAGTTCCCGAATACGGCGCCATAGTTGTTGTGGCTTTTCCAAAACCACGGAAAGGTTCCGGCTTCCCAGCCAGGGTTTTCGCGATACTGCCTTGAGAAAGGGCCTTACTGATCGAATCTCCACAATCATTTTGCATGATCGGTCCATTTGAGATCGAGTATCAAATATCCCAAATTGATTGGCGACCCCTCTCTATATTTTTCATTACTTGGCGGGTAGCCGGTCTGTAATATCCCGGACATCTCGGGGAAAACCATTACTGGTTTACGGTTTTCGTTGGTATCGATGTTGCCCGATAGTTCCTGCCAAGCATTTTCGACAGGCTTCCTGTTCATTTTTCTATTTTCTGTTTCCTGAGTCTAGAGCGGCTTATTACTAGGTCACCGCAAAGTTCGTTGTTGATATTCCTAACGATTTTACAGGATCAATTCAATGATGAATTCGTTACTTGACATTAACAAAGAGGTATGTCAAGCTTGGCATATATGTCAGTTCAGACGTATGTCCTGTTTGAAGTCTGCTTTTTTTCGCGTGTACTATTTGGAATCACTCTGACAAAGACTTGCTCAAGCCTTTAAGCAAGTGATGATCTTGTGTTTACTAGCTGTATACCCGCTAGTTAATCTTTCAGAAAAAGTTCTACCAAATGCGGTATAAGCAAGGAGGTATTGCGCATGAGCGTGACTCGCCGAGAATTTTTTATTGTCTCAGGATTAGTCGGCGCCGGAATGGCTCTTTCAAGCCTAGGTGTCGACGTTGGTCCTGTAAAAGCTTTTGCCGATGAACTCAAGATTGACAAAATGAAGTCCGCCAAAACCAGCACATCGGTATGCGCATATTGTTCAGTTGGTTGCGGTCTGATTGTAAGCGCCGATTCGAAGACCGGAAATATCATCAACATTGAGGGAGACTCTGATCATCCGATCAATGAAGGCGCGTTGTGTGCAAAGGGGGCTTCCCTTTTTCAGACAACAGCCTCAAACCCGAATCGTTTAACCAAGGTATTGTATAGAGCTCCATACAGTGACAAGTGGCAGGAAAAGCCCTGGGATTGGGCTATTTCCGAGATAGCCAAGAAAGTAAAAGCCACCCGAGACGCTGGCTTTGTTGAGAAAAACGATAAGGGGCAAGTCGTAAATCGAGTCGAAAATATTGCTCACTTGGGCAGCTCAAACATAGACAATGAGGAAATTGCTGCCTTGAACATTCTTGTTCGAAGCCTGGGGCTTGTATACATTGACCATCAGGCTCGAATATGACACAGTCCTACAGTAGCGGCTCTGGGAGAGTCGTTCGGACGTGGGGCCATGACAAATCACTATATCGACCTCAAGAATAGTGACTGCCTTTTAATCATGGGCAGTAACGCTGCCGAAAACCATCCTATCAGTATGAAATGGGTCATGAAGGCAAAGGAAGCAGGGGCTAAGATCATCTCGGTAGATCCCCGCTTCACAAGGACTTCATCGGTGGCCGATTTTTACACAGCTTTGAGATCTGGAACCGACATAGCCTTCCTTGGTGGGATGATCTACTACATTATCGATAATAACAAATACTTTAAGGAATATGTAGAAAACTATACCAACGCTTCATACATCGTCGCCGAAAAGTTCGATTTCAAGGATGGTTTGTTCTCTGGTTACAATGCGGATACCCGAAAATATGATTCAAAGAACTGGGTATTTAAACGCGATGAAAAGGGTATTCCGGAAAAAGACCCAACTTTCCAGAACCCTAGATGTGTAATTCAGTTACTGAAGCGGCATTACTCCAGATACACCCCGGAAAAGGTATCCGAAATCACCGGAACTCCAGTGGCAGACTTGCTCAAGGTCTATGAGATGTATTCTTCAACCGGCGTCAAGGATAAGGCCGGGACAGTTCTCTACGCTCTGGGCTGGACACATCACACGGTTGGAACCCAGAATATTAGAGCCAGCGCTATAATTCAGCTTCTCCTCGGGAACATAGGCATTGCCGGCGGAGGAATCAATGCACTGAGAGGCCAACCCAATGTCCAGGGTTCCACCGACGGTTGCTTGCTGTTCCACCTCCTTCCAGGCTACCTCAGGGTGGCTAGGGCGTCTCAGCCCAGTCTTGATTCCTATATCAACGCAAACACTCCCACCACCGCTGAGCCGCAATCTGCAAACTGGTGGCAGAACTATCCCAAATACTCTGTCAGTCTTCTCAAATTCCTTTACGGGGATAAGGCAACGAAAGAAAACGAATTTGGTTACACTTGGTTGCCAAAGGCTGAAGATGGGAAGACCTATTCATGGCTGGATATTTTCGACGAATTGTACGCTGGTCGCATCAAGGGAATGTTCGTTTTCAGCCAGAACCCTGCCGGAAGCTCTCCTAACACCAAGAAGGTTGTAGCAGGAATGGCCAAACTTGATTGGCTGGTTCATACCAACATTTTCAACAACGAGACAGCTTCATTCTGGCATGGCCCGGGAATGGATCCAAAAAAAATTAAGACCGAAGTTTTCCTGTTGCCAGCGGCCTGCTCTGTCGAGAAAGAAGGAAGCCTCTCTAACAGCGGTCGTTTGTCGCAATGGCGTTACAAAGCTGTAAATGGACCTGGTGATACCATCTCTGACGGCGAAATGGTCTCAAAGATCATGCTGAAGCTAAAGGAGTTGTATCAAAAGGATCCCGGAAAATGCCCCGAGGCTATTCTCAACATTCGCTGGGAGTTGCTGGACGACAAGAAACAATTCGATTCCCACAAGATGGCCAAGGAGACCAACGGCTACTTCTTGGTCGATAAAACTCTCAAAGACCCGTCAGGAAAAGACATTGAGTTCAAAAAGGGTGACCTCGTGCCATCATTTGCCTACCTGCAGGCAGATGGCAGCACATCATGTGGTAACTGGCTGTATTGCGGAAGTTATACCAAAGCCGGAAACATGATGGCCAGAAGGGGCAAGGAAGATCCAACTGGTCTTGGTCTGTTCCCGAACTGGGCATGGTGCTGGCCTGTCAACAGAAAAGTGCTATACAATCGGGCATCCTGCGACCCTACCGGCAAGCCTTGGAACCCAAAAAAGGCCATTCTTGAGTGGAAAGAGGGAAAGTGGGTAGGAGATGTGCCCGATGGCGCATGGCCGCCCATGAGTGACAAGGAAAAAGGCAAACTGCCGTTCATAATGAAACCAGACGGAGTGGCCTTCCTTTACGGCCCAGGGTTGGCAGAGGGCCCCTTCCCTGAACATTACGAGCCGGTAGAAAGCCCTCTGGCCAAAAACATCATGTCCGCCCAGATGAACAACCCCGTTATTAAAATTTTCAAAAGTGACTTGGACAAGTTTGCATCCAACGATCCAAATTTCCCAATAGTCTGTAGCACCAACACCATTACCGAGCATTGGTGTTCTGGCGCTTTCACGCGTTGGCAACCGTGGCTCCTCGAGGCTCAACCAGAACTCTTTGTTGAACTTAGCCCTGCTCTTGCTCAGGAAAAGGGAATCAAGAACGGCGAAAAGGTCGTTGTTTCCTCAATTCGTGGGGACGTCGAATGTGTAGCAATGGTTACGCCAAGAATCAGGCCCTTCAAAATCGGAGGAAAGACCGTACATCAGGTTGCCATGCCCTTCGCTTTTGGATGGCTGTTCCCAAAGACCGGCAAGGATTCAACCACTAACATCCTGACACCCGGTGTCGGAGATGGTAACACCATGTGTCCTGAATATAAGGGCTTCATGGTCAATGTAAAAAAAGCATGATGGAGGTGTAAGAAATGTCACAAGGATTCTCAATATTAGTTGACACCTCCAGGTGCACTGCCTGCAGAGGTTGCCAAATAGCGTGCAAACAATGGAACGGACTGCCAGCCACTGAAACCAGGCAGTGGGGAAGCTATCAGAATCCGCAGGACTTGAGCGCCGACACCTGGAAGTTGGTTCGATTTGCTGATGGTGTAGACTCGACCGGTAAAGTCTACTGGAATTTCTTTTCTGATCAATGCCGGCATTGTCTCTCACCAGGATGCATGGCAGAGGCCGAAAAAGGAGAGATCGTTCAGAACGAAGCCACAGGGGCAGTGATTTTCACGCCAAAGACCAAGGACCTTGGGTTCAAGGCTACATTGGAAGGCTGCCCATATAACATCCCGCGCCAGAACCCGAAAACCAAGGTGATGTTTAAATGTACAATGTGCCTTGACCGCATAACCAATAACCAGGTCCCGGCTTGTGTAAAGTCTTGCCCAACAGGCGCCATGATATTTGGTGAACGCGACAAGATACTTGATCTGACCAACAAAAGAGTCGAAGAGCTCAAAAAAGACTTTCCAAACTCAAAGGCCCTGAATGCGGATGAAGTTCGGGTAATTTATGTGGTCAAAGACGACCCCAAGAAGTACTACGAATATGCCGCTGGTAAGTAACTAAATTAATTCACTACTGCCAAAATCTCATCTGAATGCTTTTTTAGATGGGATTTTGGCGCTAACCCAACATGTCCGACTGGCGAACAGATGCTTTCGGGGTGAACAATGCTTTCACGGCTTCTTGTGAGGCAAATCGTTAGCTTTACAGGAACCTGAAAAGTGAAGTTTTTCTGATCTAATTACATTTATTTTTCTTTTCTCAAGCGCCATTCGACGTAAGTCCAGAACAAATGGATGCACTCGGAGCTTTTTCCCCTACCCATGAGGCATGTTAATGATGTTGTGAGGTTCCCATCCGGGCAAATTCTGGAAGCGTGAATGCTTTCCGCTTAAGACCATAAACAGAATCTCGATCAATAGTATTCTGACAGGAAGCGTCATACAATGGAGAAACAGCGTGATACATCATTAACACTGTGTCCGGAACAGATAGATCAGATGAGGGAAACCCTCAACTGGTGTACTTTGGCCAGTATACCGTCAAATAACGTCATTAGATTCGACCATACGGACAGTTATCTTCGCAGCATAGTACTGGGCAGAAAGCTCTACGAACTGGCGGAAGCGCTCGCGTGGAAGGCCCCTCAATACAAGAGTTTCAATCACATGGTCGAAACCCTGATATGGCGGGAATTAGGCTGCAAGGCAGAGTTTTTACGCTCAACCTCAACTATCGACCCAGACGATCCAGCAGCAGGTCGAGAATGATTCCAACAGCTTCATGAGTACATCCAAGAACTTGCATTGAAGGCGCTGATTTCCTACCCACTCCGTTGGAAGGCGCTTGGTAAATCATGACAGCGATATTGGGGGAAGGTCGGACTTAACCGGTGATGATGCAAATTGAGGCCTTCCCAAAAGTGTTGATCGCCTTTGCAGCAAAGAATTTGCCGTGCTATTCTTCTCGGCGAAGAATTCCAATTTTGAAACAAGCCATTTTCACAAAAAAAAGGACAAATAGCTAATTTAAAGCCTTCGCGCATCCAGGGCACTACCAAGCCCTCACAACACTACACTTACCGAGCGCTCATTACACTTCACGCAAAATCGTAAGCATATTTCGCCGATCCCAGGAAATAACTGCAAGGTTACAGAGTTCATATAACATATAACCTTAACACATCGTTTATTTATACTAAACATACCACAGATCCGATCACTCTGGACATCCCCAACAGGCAGCATCAATTCGGAGTCCGCCTGACTTCATTTTGGCCTGTCAGTTGGCAACAGGAATCTCGAATCTAACTCTCAAAAAACAGAGTTTCTCAAATACACAGTCCTTATAACAAGTTAGTCTTTTTGTGGATAGTAAGGCGTCGTAACAATATTACGTCTTGCGCACAAAAATTCTTGACATGATTTTAATATAAGTTATATTCGGTTCTATGCTTATGTCTCACAGGACATAGGTCGCTTGTGGCAGAACTTCCCCGACAGATGTTCCGAAAAAATGGAAGCGTGTGTGAGGCATTGAATTGCCTCTTGAACCCAAGTCCGACTACCGCCCGGTAATCTGGTTTCCCTCGGGGAGTCATTCATATTTTTTTAGCAATTTTGAAGAAAACAGGATTTCTTCGAAAAGCGACGGCATAGCGTAAACGGCGCAGGGTTATTGGCGTATGAGAATGATTTGCTGGTTAAATAGGGAGTAAGATGATGAGGTATGCAGAGACAGGTTTCAACCTGGAAATTGATCTAGCTCGAGGCAGCGTTGAGAAAGTTTCCTCTGACCCGAGGATCACCGAGCTTCACCTCGGTGGCCTTGGAACGAGTGTAAAAATGCACTGGGACCGTGTTCCTCCTGAAACACAGGCTTTCGATAAGGAAAATTTGCTGATTGTAAGCTCGGGCCTCCTCAATGG
>CAITZA010000292.1 GCA_903896745.1 uncultured Desulfomonile sp.
AATATGTCATCAGCCACAACGCACATCCTGGAATGCTGGCCTGTGGATCTTTAGAACGCCTATGGATATGAGCTGTCTCAGGCTCAACAGATTACAGATCGGGGAAGCGATTTTCTCTGTCGATCAAGGGGCACTTCATGAATTCCGAGTTCCCCAATGAGAGCGCATGATAGTGAATGGGGTTGCGATTTCGAAATTGGGCTCCTTTCAAAGTGCAGAATCCATTAGCTAGCGCACTTCTTCTTTGGTGTCCCTTCGGCCAAGTGTTGCCAGTTCCTCTTTGGTACTCGTTTTCAATATCTGTTGTCTCCCGTCTCTTCTTGGAGATTATCTCAAATGGCCGTGAAAAGACCCCCGTTCACGTTTATCGACTGGCCCGTGATAAAACTGGCTTCATCCGATGAGAGGAAGGCTACCAGGCTGGCAACATCATCGGAGGTGCCAAGTCTGCCAAGCGGTATTTCGGAAGCTACCTTTTCGTTAACACGTTTTCGTGCCTCCTCCATGCCTATCCCTTCACGAATTGAGATATTCTCGAACATATCAATATTTATGTCTGTATCTGTCAGTGATGGACAGACCGCGTTCACCAGGATGTTGTGAGGAGCGAGTTCCAATGCCAGACACTGGGTAAGTCCGATCACCCCGAACTTGGATGCACAGTAGGCGGTTTCACCTGGGGCACCGGCCTTGCTTCTGAATGAACCGATATTTACAATTCTCCCTCCGCGGCCGAAGTCTATCATCTTTTTTGCCACAGATCTCGAACAATAAAAGGTGCCATATAGATTAACCCTAAGTTGATTTTCCCAGATATCGTCACTCAACTCTTTTAAGCTTCTATTAAAATGGACTCCAGCATTGTTCACGAGAATATCGATCCTGCCGAACCTTGCTGCAATCTCACCAACCGTTCGATCGACTTCTTCAGGCTTGGTAATATCGCACGTAAGCCCAAACGCCTGCGCCCCTATGGCTTCTATTTCGCTGACTACGCTTTGGATCCCCCTCCATCCCTCAATTTCATCCTGAGGAAGAGCAGGAATCTTGTCCACCACCGCCACTTGAGAACCCTCCCTTGCCAAGCGCTTGGCTATTGCCCTTCCAAGTCCTCTTTTGCCTCCTGCACCGGTCACTATTGAGACCTTTCCATTTAAGTCGTACATAATTCCCCCCAGCTTTGGTTTTTGTCCGATAAACCAGAGACAAAAGGATGCAACATTAAGTTATCGAACATGGCCCCTTTTGGTAATATAGCGGTACCAAATATCACCTGGGTCTTGTTCAACAATCACACCTATTTCATCAATACTCCCGCCAAAACGATTAGGGAGTAGTCTCAGCAGTCGGCTCGCCTCTGAGGTGTTCCTTTTGGGGAAAAGGGGACTGAAGATCAACCTTTTCCCTGGTGCCTGGCCATGATACTAAAATGAATCTGCATATAATAGATCAAATTAATGATCTTTTTAGATATATTATTAATTTCTTTATGGCTATATTGAGTAATTTCGCTGCAAGCTTTCGGGGCCGACGTCAATTCTGACATTTTCACTCGGCACTTACCACTGACATAATCACTCGGCTATCACAAGATCAGAAATAAGACGTATCAAACCGTGCGTCTTTTTGCTAAGCTTAAAGAATAGAGCTGTTTTTTCCGGTTGCGGGCTGTAGGATATCCCATCTCGAAATTCCACCAGGAGGCGCCCTAGTCATAGACCCTTTGGGGCGATCTCCACGCCGACCATAC
>CAITZA010000293.1 GCA_903896745.1 uncultured Desulfomonile sp.
AGGGCCTCCACATCGGTTCTCATTGTTTCCGGGAGTCTGACTACTATGTCAAAGCGACGATCCCCCTCAAAAACCAGCCCGGCGTTCTTGCCTCCAACAGCAATTTCGATGATGTCCTGGACATCGCCAACATTTAAGCCATAACGCGCCATTTCAGCGCGTTTTAACTGAATCGTTAGGATCGGCAGGCCGGTAACCTGCTCCACCCTCACATGCGTGGCGCCTGGAATCTGCCCCAGGAGTTCCGACACCTCCTGAGCCTTGTCTAGCATCACCTCCATGTCGTCCCCGAACACTTTAACCGCCACATCACTCAATACGCCCGCCAGTAAATGATTGAAACGCATTCGGATGGGCTGGCTGAATTCAAAGTTGGTTCCGGGGAGTTGATTCACAACCTTTTCCATCTGTTTTACCAGTTCAACCTTTGGAAGGTCGGGGTCTGGCCAGAGATGTCGTGGCTTGAGCAAAACGATCTTGTCTCCGATACTCGGAGGATGGGGTTCGGTAGCTATTTCCGATGTCCCCACACGACCTGTTACGGCCTGAACCTGAGGAAAATTATCCATTATGGTTCTCGACACAAGCGATTGAAGCTCCACAGACTGTGAAAGACTGGTTTCCGGAATCCTTAGAGTGTGTATTGCGATATCTCCTTCATCCAGGCCGGGAATAAACTCGCGGCCCATTCGAGTCACAGTGACAAGGCTCACCAGTATCAGGACAGCGGCTGAAGACAAAACCAAGGCCCGATGGTTAAGGGAAAACTCCAGAACCGGGGAGTAAAGTTTCTTGGCCACACGGCTGACCACATTCTCATCATGAGATTTCTGGCTGGACAGGAACACCGTCACGGCAGCCGGAACGAAAGTGAACGACAGAAGCAGCGCTCCGGTAAGAGCAAGCAACATTGTAAGCGCCATTGGAACGAACATTTTTCCTTCGACGCCGGACAATGTTAGTATAGGAATATAGACGATCATGATGATGAGTTCGCCAAAGAGCATTGGCCTTCTGACTTCCTGGGACGCTTCTTGGATTATTGCTATTCGCTCCTTGAGGCTTAACGTCGCGGGACGTTCATTGCGAGCCTCTGACAGCTTTCGGGCGCAGTTCTCCACTATTACAACGGCGCCATCCACAATGATGCCGAAGTCTATGGCGCCCAGGCTCATAAGGTTGGCGCTGAGCCTGTTTGTTACCATCCCCGTCGCGGTGAACAACATGGATAGCGGAATTACTGCAGCGGTTATTAATGCGGCACGCACGTTTCCGAGAAACAGAAAGAGAACTACAATTACCAGGATAGCGCCCTCAGTCAGACTAATCCATACGGTGCTGATCGTTTTGTCTACCAAAGTGGTCCGGTTGTAAATGGGCTTTGCCGTGACACCCTGGGGCAATGTCCGGTTTATCTCTTCCAGTTTCTTTTGGGCGCGTTGAGCTACAACCCGGCTATTCTCTCCCATGAGCATGAAAACAGTTCCAAGTACCGTTTCATAACCATCCTTCGTAGCAGCGCCGGTCCTGAGTTCCTTTCCGAGATGGACGTCAGCAACGTCCCTGATGAGAATGGGGATTCCCTTGATATTTTTTACAAGAATGTTTGATATGTCGTCAAGGTTGGCCACCTGGCCTGGGGCGCGAACCAGAAACTGACCTGCGCTACCCTCTATGTATCCGGCTCCGACATTGGCGTTATTCGCGTTCAATGCGGTCAACACATCGGAGAAAGTCAATCCGTTGGCTATGAGCCTGTAAGGGTCGGGAGTGATATGAAACTGCTTGTCATACCCTCCGATGGTATTGATTTCGGTGACCCCCGGTGTGTTGCGGAGCTGAGGTCTGATTATCCAGTCCTGAATGGTCCTCAGATCCGTTATGGTGTAGGCGCTGCCATCTGGTTTTGTGGCGTTCGGTTCAGCTTCAACCGTCCACATGAAAATCTCGCCGAGCCCTGTTGATATTGGGCCCATGACAGGCTCCACGCCCGGCGGGAGTTTGCCCTTTATTTCCTGAAGCCTCTCACTGACTAGACGTCTTGCAAAATAAATGTCAACGCCATCCTCGAAGATAATTGTAATAAGCGAAATTCCGTATTGTGAGAGTGACCTGGTTTTTACAAGGTTGGGTAGTCCGGCCATGCCTGTTTCGAGGGGGAATGTTATCCTCTGTTCAATCTCGAGTGGGGATAGTCCCTTTGCC
>CAITZA010000294.1 GCA_903896745.1 uncultured Desulfomonile sp.
ATGGAAAATCTCTTTTAGTATACTGTTTGCGAATTTAACCCATTCTCTTTTGGTCAAAGGTGAAATATGGCTGTAAATCAGAAATTACTCGATATTCTGGTGTGCCCGAAATGCAAGGGAGACTTGCAACTTACCCCTGAAGCTGATGGACTCGTGTGTGACGCATGCAGGCTGAAGTATGAAATCAAGGATGACATTCCCATCATGCTGATCGATGAGGCCATTCCCTTGGGTGATCCAAAGCCCTGAAAGATCGATTCTTCAATCGGCGAAAAGTTTCAACGGTTTGAGAAATGAGTTGGGAAACTTCTGATAAGCCGTCATTTAATTTCAGGCTGTATCTGGAATACCTTGTTTATCTGGTGTTTCGAGCAATAGAAGAACTCATTTACGCTATTCCCCGCTATGAATGGTCTCTTGCTGTAGGGAGTTTCTTGGTTCGCATCATGTTCTTTGCAGCGACTGATAGACGAAATGTAGCAATTGAAGGTAACGCCCTGGTTTTCCCGATAAGGGGAAAGCGTATGGATGACGGTCTTTATGAATGCGAATTTTGTGATGAAATTCCCGTGCAGATTTCTGGAGACCTCCAGAATGATCTGACAGTAAATTCCCAGAGGTTCCACAATGTTTTTGAAAAGTGGCTGCGTGAGAACCCGGAACAGGGTTTCTGGATGCACAGGAAATTAGGGAGAAAGAGCAAAAGATTGAAATCTGGAACAATAGAGCGGGACAGGAATTTTCAGATGACGCGATCAGAAATGCGAGCGTATGGGCAGAGGCGTCATGAAGGCTTTTGACTGCCGGATTTGCGAACTGCCTTCCCGAATCCTTGTCAGAGGAGTGAACTGGGTTGGCGACACGGTAATGACTTTTCCAGCTTCAAAAGTCTTGCGCGACATTTTTCCGAGCGCTCATATCGAATATTGGGCCCCTGAATCATTGGCAGGTTTGCTGTCAGTTTCGAGAATACCTGACGAGATCATCACTTTCCCCTCTGGAATGAATCGGCTTTCAAGACCTTTCAGGATGAGGTCGATTCTGCGAGAGAAGGAATTTGACCTTGTTGTGCTATTTCAAAACGCTTTTGAAAGCGCTTTGACCTCCTGGATGGCCGGAATTCCGATGAGAGTCGGTTATCCGACTGACGCCAGAGGACCTTTCATTAACGTCAGGGTTCCGCTGACAAACGAAATCAGGCTGCAACATCAGGTATTTTATTATCTTCAGATAGTGACATTTCTCGGAGACTATTTTGGTCTAAGGCCCCAACAGTTTGGTTATCAGCCTGATTGTTCTATCATTTTATCCAGGCAACTTATTAAAAACGCCGAATCGCTGTTATTGGCGCATGGCAAACCTGAAAACTCCAGGCCGGTAATTTGTCTGTGTCCTGGATCAGTGAACTCTGAAGCCAAGCGCTGGCCAGCCGACAACTTTGCCGCACTGGCCGATCTTCTAAACAGGGAACTCGACGCTTTTGTTATCTTCATGGGGGCGCCAACGGAAATCGGTCTCATTGAATCAATTATTGGAAGCATGAGCCATGGCAATGCGGTGAACCTGGCTGGAGAAACCAACATTGAACAATCTCTGGGGATCATGAATCTGAGTAGCCTGGTCATTTCAAACGACACCGGGAGCGCACACCTTGCTGTAGCGGCCTCCGCGAGAGTACTGACTATTTTTGGGCCGACAATCCCCGGGGCTACGGCTCCTTTCGGCAGGGATGCCCAAATAATTTACGACGCATACGAATGTTCTCCGTGTCGCCATTTCTCCTGTCCATTTCCGGATCATCCCTGCATGAGATCAATTACTCCACAGTCCGTTTTCGACAAAGCGTCCCGAATGATCCAAACCGCGAGCGAGAGAAATGCATCCGCTGGTTAGCGTTATAATTCCGACATACAACAGGCTGGAATTACTGAAGGAAACCGTGGCTTCGGTTCAATCTCAGACTTTCAGGGATTTTGAGCTCATAGTAGTCGATGATGGATCAACCGACGGAACTCTGGATTGGTTGGAGACTGTTCCTGGAATACGGTTTTGTAGTCAGTCGAATAGTGGCATTGCAGCCTCCCGTAACAAAGGCGCCTCTTTAAGTCTTGGAACATGGCTGGCATTTCTGGATCATGACGATTTGTGGGACGTTTCGAAGCTGGAAGTTCAGGTGGAATACGCGCAAAAAAATCCTGAACTGGGAATGCTGGCAATCAGGCATGTCCGATTGGGCTCAAGAATCAGGGCCTGCCGTTCGCCTGAATGGATTAAGGGTGATCTTTTTCTCAAAGAGTATTCTGAGAGCTTCATTCATACTTCCTCGGTCATGATCCGTCGCGACGTATTTTACGAAGTTAACGGTTTCCCAACCGAATACCGGTTTGCTGATGAATTTGATGTATGGCTGAAGATTGCCAGTACCCATCCTATAGCTTTTTATAACAAGCCGTTGGTATTTATCAGGCTATATGACTCCAATACATCTCACAACCGCGTGGGGGTTCGAACCGATACTTATGACATACTGACAAAACACTACGATCCTGCTAGAATACCGAAGGACGTTTATCTACGAACGATGTCCGATCATGACATATCGTTCGGGCGAGCGTTTGTGAACTCCGGAGACGTCCACAAAGGACTTGAGTGGTTCTGGAAGTCCATAGAACGAACACCATTCCGATTCCGTAGCTGGCGTTATTATGTAAAATACCGGCTGTTGGCCCTATTTAATGCATGATCAGGGATGTTTGCAAAATTGAATGAAAACCTCGGTCATTTGAGCAATGAATCATGGTTTCGTGACCTTGAGGTCGAAATCCCGGAACAGGCTCCGTTGTTAGAGGGGCTTGATAGCAGTGGGCGACGCGCGCTAATTGAACTGGTAGTCAGAAGACATCTCGAAATCCTTGAAAAGAAAAATGGCAGAATTCTCAAGGATGCCCCGGAAACGGCTGTTACCGTTGTCAATCTGGAAGGCCAGCCCAGTTTCTGTGTAAAACAGTTCAATGACAGGGGATTGCTTCACAGGATCAAGGGTTTGTTTCGCAAACCACAAGGGCTTAGAACCTTTTACAATGGATCCCAACTCATTTCACACGGTATACCCGCAGCCTACCCAATAGCTTTAATAAGAAACAGGGTTCGTGGAATAGTTAGCGTGGAGTGGGTGATAATGGAGTGCATGGAAGATTTCATTGAACTCGACAGATACCTTGTGCGCAAATTTGAAGGAGGTTGGTCCAAGGAAGAGCAGAAATCGGCTGTTCGTCAGTTCGGACGTTTTATCGGGTCAATGCATTCCAAAGGAATTTTTCATTCCGACCTCAAAACTTGCAACATAATGGTTTTGGAGGAGTTTCACAGTTACACCGCCCCCCCCCCCCATGAATCCGGAAGCGGCGAGGACTCTTTTTCATTAAGATTTTGCCTTGTGGATTATGATGAGGTGTATTTTGCCCATCACATTTCCATGCGCAAGAGGGTGAAAAACCTTGTTCAGATTTTTTTGTCCACTCCATCACTCCTGAACAGGGTAGAGAGAATGCGTTTTCTGGATGAATACGCGCTTCACGCCGGGCTCAGTTCTGGCGATCGAAAACGACTCGCACAGGATGTCATAAAAAAATCTCACGGTAAAAATATCTTGTATGTTGGTTTTGAAGGTGATGTCGTTGAAACTCTTGACTTAAGACATTAGCTATGTGTCCAGCGAAACAAACCACCTATTTGAAAGGGGCCGGTCATGAGAAAAATAATGTTTTTGTTAAATTTACTGGTTTCATTAATGCTCCTGAGCGCCGGCGCCCATGCCGAAGAAAAGAGCGCCCAGCCTCCAGCGACGCCGGACATCAAGACAGAATCAAAACAAACACAAGACCCCGTAGGGCAGGAAGTTGCCAGCCTAAAATCAAGAATAATCGAACTACAGAACAATTCCAAACTGGGATTCAACAAGATTGTGACCTGCAAGTCTGTTGACGGATTCGGGATTTACGCGCCTCTCGAAATTTCTCAACCGGCAAACAAGCTCATATTTTATGTCGAACCTTCCAATTACAGCACATTACAAAGCGCTGACCGTTATATAATTGATTGTTCTGTTGATTTTCACGTACTGGATGCTTCAGGAAAACCGGTTCTTTCGAATGATAACGCGCTCAAAATTAACCGTGTTTCCCGTTCACCCATCATGGACCTCTATTTCAAGATTGAAATGAACCTAAAAACAACCAGGAAACCTGAAATCATATTTGTGAGGATCGTGTTGCACGATAAAATCAAGAATCAATCGACCACTGCAAACCTGAAGGTGAAGATGGAAGGCGGAAAGTCTAAACCCGACGAACAGATATAGACTGAAAAAGATTGAAATTACGATGAAATTGTATATTTCCCGATATCAGACGGTTAGATATTTCCGTAGTGGGTGTGTTCTGACGCTGTGGAAGAATTTCCAGCAATAATGGAATTTGTTCCACAGATATTAATCCTTCTTTTTTTGGTTAGAAATTCCAGACTCCGGCTCCCTTTTTTATGTCACTGATTATACGGGTTATTTTACTTTCCAGATTGAGGAACTTATTTTGGCATGGTTCTCGCTTTAGACAGTGGCGGACGCTAAATCCATCAAGCCGGCAACGGCAAATATCATGAGAGGTGAGTAAAGATGGCCAAAATAGCGAAGTCTACCGATTCCAGCAGCCTTGCTGAGGTTGTTGACAGGATTCTGGACAAAGGTATCGTAATTGATGCCTGGGCCAAAGTTTCATTGGTTGGTATTGAACTGCTTTCAGTTGAGGCAAGAGTGGTCATCGCTTCTGTTGAGACATATCTGAAATATGCCGAAGCGATCGGTCTCACCGCCAGCGCCGCTGCCCCTGCGTAATCCCTGATTATTGCCCGGACTTATAAGTGGGGGTCCGAGATGACCCCCATAGATTTTATTCCAAACGCTGGTCGTTTGATTGACGGTCCCGATGTGGATCGTTCCGGGCTACAAAGAAAACAGGAGAAACGATGGGCAATCTCACCAAGGACATCGAGAGGTTGTGCGAGGAGATAGAGGCTTCACGGGTGTCCCGAGCAGCCATGAAGACAGAAATAGCCAAGGAAAACAAGGCTATTCAGGGAGCTGTTTCCAAAATGCGCGCCGGTTTTGCCAGGGATCACAAGGCAATGGCCGCTTCCACAAAAAAGACCAGGACAAAATTTGTTTCTGAGCTAAAGGACGACGTCTCGGGGATGCTCAAAAATTTTGACTCGTCTCTAACAGCTATGGCCAAGGCCGATCGGAATGAGCGCAAGAATTTCATGAGTAGCCTCAAGAAAGAGGTGAAGACCGCCAGAACAGACACGGCCAAGGATTTGGCCGGAGCGCGAAAGGCCTGGGCTGTTATGGCAGGCGCTAGAAAAGGCAAAAAGAAGAGCTCCTGAATCAGTGACCGAGAAAGCTGATTACATACCATAGCAAGGCTCCTCCCCCCGGCGTCAATGCTAAGGTATGAAAGAACCTCAAGGAGACTTCATCTATACAGCCGACGTTATTTAGCGTCGGCTGTTTGATGTTGAAGCGCGTATAGTAAAGTCCGCAAGACTCCAGAGGGTCAATCCACCAAAGGAATGCTAATCGAGATTTCGGTTCCTTTCCCGGATTCGCTGGTCACCAAAATCGTGCCTCCACACACTCTTAACAAACCGTAAACAGTCGATAAACCTGTTCCCTGTCGTTTTCCTTTCTTGGTGGTCCAGAAAGGCTCAAAAATTCTGATCATATTGTCTTTTTCTATTCCACAACCGTCATCATGTACAGTGAGGGTCCCGAATTTATCTGAAAGTGAAGTGGTGACGCCTACTGTTCCATTCCCTGAAATCGATTCACAGGCATTTGTGATGAGATTGTTCACAATAACCCGAAGGTCTTCAGCATTGGCGTTCACGTTACAAGTCGGGCATAGCCGGGTTTCAAAATCTATATCGAATTGTTTGTTACTCTCGGGGTTTTCCGGAAGCTCCTGATACAGTTCAATTACCTGTCGGGTGATTAAGGACAGATCCGCGGCATGGACATCCTGTTTGGGACATTTTGACTTGTCTCCCGCAAAATCCCTGATGATTTTGATCCTGTCACTTGCACCCCGGAGTTTGGTCACCACCTTGTTAAGGATGATTCGACTTTCATCAGACAGACTGGATTGATCGTCATCCATAACAAATTGCACGCCACTTAACAGGATCTGGAGCGTATTGTTAAAATCATGGGCCACCCGCCCGGCATAGTCGGCAACCCAGTACAGTTGATCGAAAAGGTAATCATTTTCCTGGCCCTTGTCGATTGACGCCCGTGGTTTCGCATTTGGCTGTGAAACACTATCAGTGATACTTTCAGGGAGTTGAAACAAAGCGGCGAACGTACTTTCAACGTTTGGTGATAAGGGATCCTCAGTGATCTGGTTCTGGCTTCCGGGCTTGTCAGTCGCCGTACGCAGTTTCAGCGCAATTGACTGCTTTTCAGTCAATTTCTTGCTGACATTACGGCGCTCAAAGATCTGTTCAGTCATGTACACACATTAGGAGGCGTGAAACAACTTCGAGATTATTAATACCCTGGAATTTTACGCTGCCATCTTTTCCAGTCTAATATGGGGATACGACATTATCAAGTGAAGAAGTAGGGGTGTGGCGAGAAAAGCGCGTCTTTTTCCCGCCTGATTCATTTAAGTCAGTTAGAGATTGAATGCGCCACTGCGGGTTGAAAGATCTTTTGACTATCCGGTAAATTTTGCCCGAAAGACACTTGAAAGGATCGGGGTAATGAAAACACTATATCCCATCAAACCGGTTTCGATGAACGCCCCATATTTACAGGAATTTCATCAATGATTCTGAGCAGTTCCTTGATCTGCACAGGTTTTGATATATAATCATCCATGCCTGCCTGCAGACAGTTCTCGCGGTCGCCTTTCATTGCGTGAGCGGTCATCGCAACGATTGGGGTTCGCTTTCCGGTTTTGTGCTGTAATTGACGAATGAGTCTGGTGGCTTCAAAACCGTCCATTTCCGGCATTTGCACATCCATCAGTATCAAATCAAAATCCTGGCTTTCAACGGCTGTCACCGCCACTTTGCCGTTTTGAGCGGTTGTGACTATGTGACCGATTTTTTTAAGCATTATGGTCATGAATTTCTGGTTTGTCGGGTTATCTTCAGCCAGCAATATTCTGAGTTTTCTGTCAGGGCTAGCCTCGATCAACGCCTGTCTTCCGGTAAATCGATCCCCGTCTGGTTTCATGGAATTCAGAGCTGTTATCAGTTCCTTAAGCAGTTGTGATTTTCTTACCGGCTTGGTCAGATAGCCTGCCACGTTTAACCGGTCACATTTGTTACTGTCGAATCTCGTATGATCGGAGGTCATCATCAAAATTGCGCCCTGAAACATTCCCGGTTTTTTTCTGAGGGTCTCGACAAGCTCAAACCCGTTCATTCCAGGCATGTGAACATCCAGTAACAATATGTCATAGGGGTTTTCGTCGGCAGATGCCTTCTCGATCAACGCTAGGGCATCTTCCGCGCTTGGGGCCTCATCGGACGTCGTTTGCCAGGATGCAAGGTTTTCAACCAGTATTTGTCTGTTGATGGGATTGTCATCAACTATGAGAGCGTGCAGTTTCCCAAGTTGTTCCACCAGGTCTTTTGATCGAGGGATGTTAATTTCTTTTGCGGGTGGTAACGAGAAAGGAATCCGGAAAGAAAATACACTTCCTACCCCGAGTTGACTCTCTACCCAAATTTGTCCCTTCATCAACTCAACAAGCCGTGAGACGATTGTCAGGCCCAACCCGGTTCCTCCATACCTGCGAGAAGTGGATGAGTCAACCTGCTCAAACGGGCGAAAAATATGCTCTATTTTTTCCGGAGGAATCCCTATTCCCGTGTCCGAAACTGAAAATTGCAACAGGACTTTTCGTGCCCCTTCGGAAACCACTCCCAGCTTAAGAGTTATAAATCCTTTCTCTGTAAACTTGATGGCGTTTCCAAGCAAGTTCATGAGGACTTGCCTCAGCCTGCCCTGATCACCAGTTACTATCTCGGGAACCTCAGGCAGGATGTGGCAGGATATTTCTATTGCTTTCTCCCTTTGGGGTCTCAGGGCCAGGACGCTTACCGCCTCTTCCAGGCATTCGCGTATGTCGAAATCAGCAAAACTCAGCTCAAACTTGCCCGCTTCGATTTTTGAGAAATCGAGTATGTCGTTGACTATCATCATCATTGCGTCTGCAGCGCCCAGAACAGATTCAAGATATTCCCTCTGCTCTTCACTCAACTCAGTGTTCAACGCCAGTTCTGTCATCCCGATAATGCCGTTCATTGGAGTGCGGATCTCGTGGCTCATGTTGGCCAGAAACTCGCTCTTGGCAACACTTGCCGCAACAGCCTGCTCTCTGGCCATGATCAGTTCCGTAACATCAATAAATGATTCTATTCCGCCGGTAACCCGTCCTGATTCATCCCTGATGAGATCAGCGTTTTTCAGCACCCTTAGCATTCTGCCGTCTTTATGGACCAGTTTGCTTTGTGACCTGAAAATTGGTTCATCATTGTTCCCGGAAAACAAACCGCAATTGGTTTTGCATGGTTCATCACAAAAAGTCGTGCAAAGTTTTCCCTTCAGATCCTGAAGGCCATATCCTGTTATACGGACGAATTCGTCGTTTACGGTAACGATCCTGCGGTCAACATCAACGGTAAATATGGCAGTGGCGGCTGTATCAAGGATTTTGTTCTGAACTTCAATGGAGCGTTTGAGGCTTTCCATGGCATGTTTGAGATCTGTGATGTCCCTTGCTATGGCCTGGAATGTGATAGCGCCCTTGTTGTCCAAAACAAGTTGCACATTCTGGCCAATCCAGATCCTGGTCCCGTCGGCCCTGATTACGGGAATTTCGAAATAGGTGTTTGGAACACCATCCATAACCTGTTTTTCGTAAAAAACCCTGGCCTCATTCCTGTGATCTTCCGCGATAAGATCAAGATATCGAGTATTAATGAGTTGGTCTTCAGAAAAACCTGTAATTCGGACAGCCACAGCGTTTACATAAACAAATTTTCCTTTTGAATCTGTGAGGTAAATGATGTCCGAGGCATTTTCAACAAACTGGCGGTAACGCTCTTCCGTTTGCCTCAAGGCGGCTTCAGCACGATGGCGTTCCTGAATTTCGTTCTTTAACGCGCTGTTTTTTTCCGCAAGTTTCTGGGTTCTTTCAATCACCCTTGTTTCAAGAGTGGCGTTCGCTTCATTCAGCTTGTCGAAAATGATTTTTCTTTCCCAGGCGCCTTTTATGATTACGGTAACCATCAAGGTTACACTGACTACCAGAATTCCTATTACCGCCACCCAAAGCAGAGAGGAATGTCCAGCGAAGTATTTTGATCTAGGGGCTACTGAAACAACGTAAAGACCGCTGGTCTCCAGTTGTTTCAGTGCGCCGATGAGATTTTCCCCTGATTTTCCCGATGCCCTCAGGGAGTCGTATATAGCGAGTTTCGGAAAAGTAGACGGCAAGTCGATTACGGCTTTGATGTTCTCATGCTGAACGAGAGTTGGATCCACAATGATCGAACCATCGGAACTGATTAGAGCGCTAAAATCGTTGACCGCATTCTCATTCCTGATATCAAGTTTTCTTTTCAGAGGGATGGAATTGACTCTCACGAACAGGTATCCCATTGTCCTGTCCCTGTAACGATAAGGTCCTATCAGGATAATTCCGTTCTCAACACTAACCAGAAATTCGTCCCTGTCGGTTTCGGGCCACATTTTTTGTTCAACCCAACGGGAAAGGCGTCCAGACTCTTTACTGCCCGGACCGTCTTCGCGGGCCCTGGCAATTACCTTGCCCTCGCCAAGATCATAGAAGACTATTTCCTCAAGGGCGGGATATCCTGCGTCCATGGTATTGCTCTGAATTCGGGTGAATTCATCGCTCATGTCCGACAGGGAAATGTCGAGACCGTATTGCCTGGACATGCCTAGCGCCGAATTGTGGTAGTATGTGGCAATTGGCTGGCTGGTTAGCAGAGCGTGAAAATCAGTCATCCTCTGGTTAAGGTCTTCGGTTATTACATTTGCCCTGGCCAGAAACTCGTTGACAAAAGTGTCCCTCCTGGCCTCAACCAGTAGCTCCGAGGTAGTAAAAAGCCTATAGAGCAGATAAACGCTTACTGCGCAGAAAAGAATCAGTATCACGCAGAACAGGATAACCTTTTGGGTAAGGCTGAATCTTCTCAAAAAGGCGCGTGACACAACCGACATTACAAGTTTGGTTCCTATTTCATGACTTCGGGAAAATACCTGTCTATACCCGGATAATATTTCAGAATCATCTTGGTTAGTTCACCACTCGATTTGAGTTCACCAAGAAATTCGTTGAACGAAACCAGGAGATTGGGGGATTCCTTTGAGAAGCCGAACCCCATATCCTGTTTGCCGGTGATGGATCCCAGGATTTTTATTTTTCCGGGGAATTTTGATAGCGCTATCAGGGAATCGGGAACATCAAGAATTGAAATTTCGGCAGCCCCTTTGACTAATGCGGCGGCCAGGTCATTCAAGGTTACACCTTCTTTATAAATGGGTCTTGAGTCGCTCAGGTTGTACAGGTCCAGATCCACACAGGTGTTTTTTATTCCCAGGACATCCTTGCCTTTCAGAAGATCCCTTGTCACTTCAACATCCTTCTTGAGGTCCAGCGTTGGCAGTATCGGTTTCAGTGGAGAATCAGCCCTGGCGATGACCCAAATAGCTGAAGGAAAATAAGGAATAGAATAGTTGATGACTTTCTCGCGCCACGGGATCATTGTCAAACCGTTTCCAATTATGTCCCCTTTAACAGGAACCTCTCCTATGACTTCAACATTGTCCCCCTGAACCTTGACCTTCTTTCCCGACAGATCACCAATCACAGTATCCCAGTCTGTTTTGACATAACGATACCTGACCCCTATTCTGTCGCAATAGAGCTTGAGGATACTTGCGTCGAGACCTTCACCGTCACCAGTTACAAAATTGGCATAAGGAACACCCAGGTGCCTCAGTTCGCCACTGGCCTTTATCTGGTCCAGGTCAGCCAACGAAAAAGGAGTCGTGACAAACCACAAAACAATAAATGGTAAAATTCTTAACAGGGTTTTCATAGCTTTGGACCTCCATATCGCGGATATTTAAAGAAATTAACCCAAAAATGCCGCATACGGCACAGATTGTGTCTCACAAACCGTCCTGACAATTAACCTGTAAAATTATTGCGAGCCATGTATTCACATTTCATCGCCTGAAAAGTTCCAGTGAGTAACGTGTCACCCTACCAGCCTGTGATAGGCATTGACTTACCATGTCTACAAAAACTGAATACATTGAGGGTCTTTGAGTTGCCGCATCCCCAATAATTTTTCCAATTGGGAAAAGCGGGTCCTCGTTAAGATAGTATTCAGGTTTATCGATTAACGGCCAGTAAAATAGATTTACCATAGAATCATTTATTTTTGGAGCTAACATACATGGAATTCGGGACACCTCCTGAATGACCAGATCAAGGTCTTCCGGCAACTTTTTGTGGTTGGGATTGAGAGCGTCTATTAACGGGCTATTGGTTCCATCTTTGACGCTTTCATTCATCAGATATGACACTACAGCCTCCAGCAGGCCATGTCTGTTTCGCAAGTAGTTCCTGTTATTATGATAGAATTTGAAAGGGTTGGGATTCCAGAAAAATTTCTTCAGTAAATTTTTTATTCCAGGCGGAAATGGACAGCAGTGAAAAGGGCAAGTGATATCCTGAAGATAATGGGCGCCCCAGGCTGCAAAACGCCAACCCCAATAATCAAATCCGCCTCTGAAGGCAATTTTCGCAAGATCAAAGCCCATCGCTGCACGAATCGGCAGCAGGCTTCTGGCCAAACCTGGAATGGCTCGGTAAAAGAATCTGTGTTCGTGAGGGAACCCCATGTGGAAGGCAGCCTGGGAGCTTTTTCCAGACCTTGGTCCAAAAGGTGGCCTCCCCATGGAATAGTCCGGACAAGAAAAAATGTCCTGATCCATACCCCAGTCCGGTTCATCCGAAAATGTGCAATAAATCTCCAATGCCGAAATGTCCGATCCTAAACTTGTTGGGATGTATGAATGCCCCGGTGGCCCGTCCCGACTAGAATCATGACTCATTGTGAAATTAGATCGCTCAACCTCAAATACTCGAACATAATTGATTTCAGTCCCCGGATTCAGCCGAAATGACCATATAAAATCTGAAGGTGACTTAATAACGGTATTCTCTTTATCAATAATTTGCTCTATGCCGAGCCTGGAATAAATCCTGCCCCTGACATTCCTGGAAAGCCCCTCAAGTTCTTCCTGACAATTTTGAAGAAAGCTTTCCATCGGAACCACCTTGATAAGGGAGCCCGGGTTGGAACTGAAATTTCCGGATGCGGCAAATCTGCTTATCAACGAGTGCGTATTCCAGGACATCCCGACAATTTTGGACGAAGGATCAAACATTGATAATTAAACCCATTTTTTTCAAATAATCATGAGGCTACCCGAAAAGCCTCATCAAGGTAATTCGACAGATCTGCGCTCGAATTCATTTTGATACCAAGTGACTGTTCCCAGATTTCAGGTGATTCCATGCAGAGGTAAATTCGCGCGTCAGGGGACTTGAGCCGAATCTTATCAGCCAGGAATCGGTAGACATCGATCCTCCTTTTGAAAAACAGTCTGCTTTTCCCATCAAGGCCAGGGCTGAACGCATCGTGAAAATATCTTACCGGACCAAATCTTGAAGTCACAATTTCTTTGAGAACCGGCTGAAACCTCAAAACACCCATGGAGATCCATGCGATAGAGTCGGGAGAAATTACATCAAAAATTTTAGAGATTGTAAGAGCATACGCCGGTTTCCATTCTCCCACCGGAACGATGGGGTCAAAATGAAAACCAAGCCTGTAACCCGCCTTCTGAAGCAATGTGGCTGCTTTCAGGCGCTCCTCAAGGCTTGCGGCGTGGAGTTCCTCACGCCGGGTTATTTCTGAGGCGTTCACAGAGAAGCTGACCACAATATTTCCGTCCGGAGTGATTCTTAGAAGAGGCTCAACTGAATTTGTTTTCGTCTTAATTTCCAGAGACGCGCCCCGCTGTTTCCCAAAGAACCGTATCAGTCGTGAAGACAGCCCGGTCAACGGATCCAGCGCAAGAGAATCCGTGAATTCTCCAGTGCAGAACCGGTGAAAAGCTTTGCCGGAACCTCCAATATATTCATGAAGCTCTGAAATCATGTCATCCTGATTTACAAATATCTCCATAACGGGTTTGTTGAAGTAGAATTGTAAGGCGCAGTAACGGCAGTCCATGGGACAACCTTGACCGATATGAATTATCTCCAGATTACAACAAACATATTCCCGGGTTCCGGGGCAGGGCTTCACAAAAACCCCTTTGCGCTTCATCAAACGGATTATCCTCTTGCCCTTTCTGAAAGGGTCTGACTCAAGCTCCAGTTTTCTCGCTTCAGCCTTGTAGTCCTCGCCCACAAAGACCCTTGATCCGGAGGTTTTCCTTATGATTGCGGAAGTTAACGGCGCGTCCACCGCATCATCGTCTATCCAGATTTGATCTATCCGAAACTTCATGTCAATTTTCTTCTTTCAGGTTACCATCAGTTTGGTAGCCCCCAAGAAAATTCTGGCCAGCAGCGCTCTGCAGGATATCATCTGTTGATTTTCATCATGACATGATACTAGATTATGTAAAGACTGCCATTGTAACTATATGACCATCATCACGGGGTACATTGTAATGAGAGACAATGATAAAAATAGTCAAAACCAGGCTGAATCAGAGGACACATCAAAAGAGCCTGGAAAGATTAAAAAGACTGTTTTTGACGGCAATATCGAGCAAATCGATGACAGCGAATTGCCTCAGAGTCTTAAGGACAAATTCAAGTGGCGCCAGGACGATTGATTGAAACTGTATTGTAATCATACCTCAGCCGTTCAGCTTTTCAATCAATTTTGCGGCCTGGTCTTTCGAGCATGCCTTTATTTCCAGAATTATGGACTGGCTTTCAAAAGACTGCGCGTGTCTTAATTGTACATTGGGTAGAAGTACAATAGTTTCCAGCCATTTTTCGAAGGATATTTCCTCCCTGACAAGGTCCCTTGCCTTCCAGGCTCTAATGAGAGTTCGCATTCTGATAGCTTTTTCAACAATGTCGGAATCCTGGCGCTGTTTCTCAAGCATGGCGGAGGCTTCTGAAATTGTTGCCAGGACTGAGCGCCCTTCCAGTACCGAGATGTCATGAATCGACTGTAAGATTTCCGACGCCTTGTTGGCATTCCACCCAAAATATTCAATAAAATCCAACATCCCCGACCGCTCTTCATGGGTTAATCCAGCAAGCAGCGCGGCCGTTTTCTCAATAATTTTCCCATGCCACAATGCCCTGAGGAAACGTTCGTCGAGGCTTGCGAGTAATTTGAGCCTTTCTATCCTGGGACCTTTACGAGGAACTACAATCCATGGCAAATATTTTTCGGCAACTAGTCCTATCTCGAAAACTTCTGTTAGTTTTCGGGTCATGACTGCAGTGCATACGAGGTTGTTCCGGATTCGGGCGAGATTATCCCAAAACATCAGGTCTATCAGGGTTTGCTGGCCAACATCAGGCGCTATTTCCAGCATGTCGGCCTGTCTTAGATTGGCCTTGACGGCGGCATACAGTCTTCTTCGGCCCAAGACCGGAATGAATGTTCCGTCATCATTTTTCCTGACCACCGGTTGACTGAGAAAACCTACCTGGCGGACTGATTCCACAAGATCATCAATATCCTCATAACAGGGCAAATAGTAAGCCCTGTCGGAGAGATCGATTTCTCCGGGATCAATCAGCAATGTTCGTGTATCTTGCCGCCAACTCACTGTAAAACCTTGCTTTATGTAAATTGCCTCTTTTAAGGTAACCTTTTGACAGGATACCTGCCTTACGGATTAGCGTGTGTCGCGCAGCAATCCTGTAATTCTTGCGCAATCGGTTGTTGCCGAGTATCTTCTCAAGCGCGACTACCCGGTATCTGTCAATTGCGCAAACGGTTACGGAAAGTTGATTTGGTTCACCCGCGTGTTTGATAACAAGTGGTTCATCTACGAAATCAACCCTATATGAAGCAGTTATCCTGAGCCACAAATCATAGTCCTCAGCAGCCCGGAGTTGCTCATCAAACCATCCGACCTCATCGAGCAACGCCCTTGAAATCATCACTGCAGAGGGACTGATCAGGCAACGTTCTACCGCTCTTTCAAAAAAATATCCACCCTGCTTGACATGAATATCCTTCTGGGCTACCGGTTTACCGTTTCTCATCCATATTTCATTGGTATGGCATATAAAGAAAGGGTTTTCTGAAGAATACAAGGCCACCTGTTTCTGAATTTTTTCTGGAAGCCATTCGTCGTCAGAATC
>CAITZA010000295.1 GCA_903896745.1 uncultured Desulfomonile sp.
ATGCTCTCACTGACACTTTTCATTTCCTCCAATACGTAATCGGTGACAGACTTGAGGTTCCCTCCCTGGATTCTTGACAATTGCCATAAGGAATCGAGATTCTTTCTCAGTTTTTTCTGGAATTCTTCAGATCGCTTACGTTCGGAAATATCAGACAGAATAGTTCTAAATTTGTTGTATGCGCCGTTTTCTGCCTTTTCAGCAAGACTTCTGAGCTCAGCGTGAAATTCGGATCCGTCCCCCCTTCTCAGCTTCAATTCACATGCCGTAGAGACCTGGCGTTCAAAAACAGCCATCAAATGATAGAAAAACAGTTCCTTGTCTTCAGGGGAAATCAGGGAGTAAAGAGACGCGCCGGTCAACTCATACAGCCCTACTCCGAGTAGCTTTGCAGCAGTCTGGTTAGCCTCCAGGACTTTACACCCCTTACTCAGAGTCATATAACCGACAGGGGCCCCATTGTACAAATCAAGATATTTGTTTCGAAATTCGGCGAATTCCCGTTCAACACATCGCAATTCTTCAACCTGCAATTCGAGTTGCGCCAAACGGTTTTTTAGTTCAGCTATTATCCTGGATTGAGACTGGTACTCGCCGCGCACAAATTTGTCCTTTATGCCGAGAATCTCATTAAGCCATAATATTACACATGATTTATATCACGAATCACTGAATGAACTATTTTAGGATGATCAACAGGACCAACTACTCCTGGTCGGTCAAAACTGATAAGTTTTCCCGACAGGATGGGCGACAAAGGGTTGAAGGTCGTGCAAACAAAAAATCTGCCAACTTCATGATTGTTAGCAGATTATCTTAAGCGGAGCCCAAAATCAATTAGTTTATAGCTTTCAGGAATGACTGAGGAGGGCTGAAAGCCTCTATGCAAGGGGTCGTCAATCTCACATCAGGAGATGACGCTTTTTTTGCCTTCATCAATGACGTTTCTTCTTATTTTGAACATGTCTTCTCCAGTTGCGCATACGGAGAGATATTGCACTAACCTGGTAGGGTTGTTTTTCAGAATCCCCAGCAGTTGTTTCCAGTATTGGAATCTGGTTTTTGAAATCACCCCCTGGCGCCAGGACAGCCTGAAGAATCTCTTGATGTCCGTAAAAAAACGCACTGGATCAAAGGGTTGCTTTGGTTCGTCGCAGCGAATTTCCAGCCCCTGCTTTTTTGCCATGGCTAACCTTGTAGGTCTCATTGCAAGATAATAATTGTAGGTTCTCTTCAGAAAATTTGATGAGTCATAGGCCTGATCCCAACAATGTACAAAATCCTGCTGAATTTCATGCTCCGGTCTTAGCGGCTCAAAGTTCAGTTTGCCGTAGAGATAATTTCCGGATCCGAGTTTTGCTCTTAATCGCCCCTCGGATTCAAGTCTGTTCCAAAGCCTTGTATTTGGCGAGGCCTGGAGCTTGTTGAACATTACCATTGGAAGATTTGCAGCTTCGACAAATGACATTATCTTTGCGCCTATGCCAGGTTTTTCTCCGTCAAGCCCTATAACAAAACTTCCCAAGACGGTTAAACCGTTTTTCTTGATGTTCTCAACCGACTCAAGCAAGGGGTTGTGAATATTCTGAAATTTGTTGGCTGAAGCTAGAGCGTCTTCGTCAGGAGATTCCAGGCCAACGAATACCGTTGCGAAGTTGGGTTCGGTCATCAGATCTATCAATTCGATGTCCTGTCCGAGATTTACCGACGCCTGAGTTATGAAACAGAAGGGACTCGAGTGAGCCTTCATCCAGATATTCATTTCCTTCAGGAGCGCTTTCGCATGCTTCTTGCTTCCAATAAAATTATCGTCACAAATGAAAACCCAATCTCTCCATCCGAGTTTGTAGATGGTATCCATCTCGGCAACTACCTGCGCTGGCGTCTTATGCCTCGTTTTTGCTCCATACAAATTGACGATATCGCAAAATTCACAGTCAAACGGACATCCTCTGGAAGTCTGAATTCCCAGGGTTGAATAGTTTGTTAAATTCAGCAAATCAAAACGCGGAATTGGTGATTTTGTTAAATCTGGTTTTTCGGGACTTTCTATGATAATTCCGGATTCATGGCGGGATAGCGATTGTAATAAAAGCGGTATGATGTTTTCGGCTTCTCCTTTGACGAGAATATCACATCCGGCCTCAAGCGCTTCATCAGGAACCGATGTGGCATAAGGGCCCCCGACTACTACTGTTTTATCGTGTCTCTTGGCTTCGGCTATCAGATCAAGGAGGTTTTCTCTCTGGATGAGCATTCCAGAGAGCATGACAACATCCGGCCAGTCCCAGTCCAAGTCTGATCGCGGCTGGGCAACCAGGTCTATGAGTCGCGTTTCCCATTCTCTGGGCAAAAGCGCCGCGAGCGTGAGTAACCCAAGGGGGGGCAGCAAAGTCTTTGACCCGTAAAACTTCATTTGTTCCGGAAAACTCCAGTAAGAAGGCGGGAGCTCCGGATTTACCAACATAATTCTCATGTTATCATTCCCACTGCGATAATTTTGTATCATCCGATAAGTAGAATAAGCCCTGTCGAAAAAATACTATCCTAAAAATATAACCGTTTATAATTAGGGCCGTGTATCATATAGCTGTACACGTTATACGTATAAAAGTAATATTATATTATAATAACTTGTAATTTATTTTCAATTTATTTTTAGAAGCCGGTCTGACATCCGGTCACAGGATGTCAAATCGGCATATTCGTGATTGGAAAGGAAATATGAGATATTCCGGAGCGGTTCAGGATTGCAGACCAGAAGCTTACTGCATGGCTTCCGACCTTATTTTTTCAAACTTACCAGAGTGGGTTGTTCCGGAAAAACGGAGCCTAGAACCAGTCCGCCATGCGTATGAGATGATCTATCACGGTATTGCTATCAACGTACGGGTCCTGTGACGATTGACCACTGGTTTTGTTCGCTGCGACCGGAGAGTTATCGTCAAACGCTTCCACAGAACTCAGTTTGGCCTGTTTGTTCATTGTCTGCAATTGCGATTGGTCTGTGGCGCCAGCAACAGAACAAATCATAAGCGATGCAATACATGCCAGAATCAGGATCATCCTTTTCATGTTTCTTTCTCCATCTCAAGCATCTGATTGAAGACATTTTTTCCTGAAAACAGGAAATTACCTTCCGATGAGCAATAATGGCGCCAATGCCTAGCTAATCAGTAGGGGATATAACTAGCTGTTTTAATGACAATACCTGATGTATTTATATGGTGAGGCTTAGGTTGCTTACAGACTTGGTCGGAAACTGGTTGTTTTTCAAACAATGTTGCAACCACATACGGGTCTAGGGTTTGGGAATGTGAAGAGTGGAGTTAATCTTTAGGGATGGATTTCAGGGTTCGCATTGATTTTGGGATTCAACGGGCGCCATCAAACCATTATCGCTCTGAGGAGAAGGTTGATCATCTGTTCAGTGCTCGCTATTGTGGGTTGTTTCTTGGAGAGCATCATACGAGCCAGCGCCTCATGTTCGAAAGCCCCTTGCACTAGATGCAGGTAGTAGCTGATTTCAAAATCCTTCCTGAAATGACCGCTTTGTTGTCCGGCTTCCACGGTCTCCCTGATAAGTTTCCAGAAACGTTTCGTGTTCTGGTATTCCTGTGATTCGTAAAATTTTGGATTTCTGTACAATTCGAGAATGAGGACACGGGTTTCCCATTCGCGAATCTGAAAGTCCAGGGCCCATCTCCTCAACAAGTATAAGAGACGTTCGCAAGGATTCAGGGTTCCCGAGAAAACATGTTCCAATTCGTCAGCCAGTTCTATGAACCACGTGCCCAGAACCGAGAGCAGTAACTGTTCCTTGCTTTTGAAATACTGATATATCGAGGCTTCAGCAATGCCGGCCTTTCCGGCAATTTCCGATATTGTTGCGCCGCCGTAACCCTTTTTTCCGAAAACTTCAGAAGCGACTTCCATTATAGTGCGTTTCCTTATCTCTCCTCGGGTAGGTTCATCGCCGCTTTCATTTGCCACCGGCTCTTCACGCACCCATATCGCGGCTTTTACCAGAGAACAAAGAGCGTC
>CAITZA010000296.1 GCA_903896745.1 uncultured Desulfomonile sp.
AACACCTAAACGCTATCCGATCAAGTATGTTTGATGGTATGCCACGCCGACGAATTCTAAAACAAAAAAAACCAGGTCAATCAAGGACCTGGCTTACTCAGGAGGTAACGAAGCATTTTTTCATTTTGCTGTTGAAGCTATGCTTAATGTTGTAGCTGTAACTTACCAAATTATGAGCAAAAAGTCAACGACATCTTTTTTGGTGGCGCCTTGCGGGCAAAGATTGTTTTACAACTAACTTCAATATCGTTACGCCTATTTTCGCGACGAGGACTGTTTTATCTGTTTTGCCGATCTGTAGGCAAAAAGCCATACCAAAGTAATCAAATTCAAGACAAGTCCACCAAATTCAAATATTTGAGTAAGTCCGGAATCCAGGAATCCTGCATCGGCAAGTCTGAGCACACGGAAAAGCAACACAGGGGAATCGACAAGAAGGAAAACCAGAGATGGACCGATTACCCATGTTTTTTCGTTCCAGAAACCAAAACCCAGGATTAGGGACGGAATGAATGCAAGGGCAAAGTAGATTACTTCAAAAATTATAGAAGTTTCGTATGGCCCGGGATCAGACCCCAGCATATACAAAAAACATAAGTATAAGAAGCCCTTGAGGTAAAACCACAATCCCGCAAACCAGTAAACGACTGGAAAATCTAGATCAAATCTTCTTTCTGGAAAGAAGTTCAAGCGTTCAAAAACACCAGGTTTATTCATTAACGGATCCATTCTTTCCATAGAGTGGGTATTTGTGACAGATTTCCTGAACCTGATTTTTTATTTGTAAGAGCTTGTTTTCGTCATGTCTGCCAGCAATAGCCCTATCGATCAACTCGGCAATTGTCTTCATTTCGCTTGCGCCCATTTTGCGGGTGGTAACCGCTGGGGTTCCGATTCTGATGCCGGAGGCCTTACCCGGCGGGAGCGGGTCAAACGGGATGGAGTTCTTGTTAACAGTAATGCCTGCCTTTTCCAGTATTTCCTGCGCCTGTGCCCCAGTTACGCCTTTTGGAGTTAAATCAACCAAGGCCAGATGATTGTCTGTTCCTCCGGAAACAAGGGAAAAGCCCCTGTTCATCAATTCGGCGGCCAGCGCTTTGGCGTTTGAGACGATTCTGGACTGATAGTCGTGAAAATCCTTTCCACCAGCCTCCTGGAAGGCCACAGCCTTGGCTGCAATGACATGCATGAGGGGACCGCCTTGCATGCCCGGGAAAATACATGAATCCAGCGCTGATCCATATTGTCGCTTGCACATGACGATACCGCCTCGAGGCCCCCTAAGGGTCTTGTGAGTGGTGGTCGTCACAAAATCTGCATAAGGAGCAGGCGATGGATGTAAACCGGCGACTACCAGACCAGCAATATGCGCAATATCCGCCATAAGTACCGCGCCAACTTCAGACGCTATCTCGGAAAATATATCGTAATGAATAATGCGCGGATAGGCGCTAGCCCCTACAATTATCATTTTGGGTCTGTGCTTTATGGCCAGTTCTCTAACCTGATTATAATCGATGAGGTGGTCTGAGCGCCTGACAGAATATGGAATGACGTTATATATTTTTCCGGAAAAATTCTTGGGATGCCCCATGGACAGGTGCCCGCCGTGGGCAAGATCCATACCCATGTAAGAATCGCCAGGCTGCATTACCGTGAAATATACGGACATATTCGCCTGGGTTCCCGAATGAGGCTGTACGTTTACATGCTCTACGTTAAACAGGTTTTTTGCCCTGTTACGAGCTATGTCCTCAACCACATCGACGTTAGCGCAACCACCGTAATATCGTTTACCCGGATAGCCCTCGGCATACTTGTTTGTGAGAATGCTACCCTGAGCCTCCATTACGGCTCGGGATGTGAAATTCTCAGATGCGATCAGCTCCAGCCTGTTCTCTTGTCTTGCCTTTTCCTGTTCAATTAGGGAAAAAATTTCCGGGTCAGTTATCTGCAAAGGGCTCATGTCTATCCTTACTACTTCTTAATTGGCCGAAAAATTATACTCCCCGGAATATTTGTTTTCCGGGAATAAAAAATACTACGCAAGATTTTGGTTTGGAAGTTCATCGATCAGGTTAACACGCCGCAAATGACGATCTCTCTCAAAAACGGATTCGAGCCAGGCTGCAAGAATAGAAAGAGCGAGTTCAGAACCAATGACTCTACTACCAAGGCAGAGCACATTTGAATCGTTGTGCGCTTTGCTCATCCTTGCGTGATACTCATTAGCGCACAACGCAGCCCTGATGCCTCTGTATCGATTGGCGGACATGCTCATTCCAATGCCCGTGCCGCACACCAGTACGCCATATTCAACCTGTTTATTTTGAATCATGACGCACAGATCGTGAGCGAATCTGGGGTAATCGCAAGACTCAAGAGAATGAGTCCCCACGTCCACTACTTCTATCCCCCTGTTTAACAGATAATCTTTCAAAATCGATTTCAGTTCATATCCTGCATGGTCAGACCCGATGGCTAAGTATTGCATGACTCTAGGCCTTCTTGAATACCAAAGCTGCGTTTTGACCGCCAAAGGCAAAGCTGTTGGACATTGCGTAATCGATCTGTCTTCGGATTGACTTATGTGGCGTATAATCGAGGTCACAATCAGGATCGGGATTGTCGAGATTAATTGTAGGCGGAACCGTGTCCGTCTTGGTGGACATTATGCTGAAGATGGCTTCAACAGCGCCAGCCGCTCCGATCATGTGTCCTGTCATAGACTTGGTAGAGCTGATTGAAAGCTTATACGCGTGGTCTCCAAAAAGTTTCTTTATGGCCATGGTTTCAATTTTGTCGTTCAGTTCGGTTGAAGTCCCGTGGGCATTGATATAAGCGATGTCCTCAGGTGCGATGCCAGCTTCCTCAATTGCAAATTTCATCGCGTAGTAGGCCCCTGTTCCCTCAGGATCAGGCATAACCAGATGATATGCGTCCCCCGTAGAGCCATAACCAACGATTTCAGCATGAATTGTAGCGCCTCTGGCCTTAGCGCTCTCCAAATTCTCCAGGATGAGGATGCCCGCTCCTTCAGCCAGCACAAATCCATCCCTATCCTTGTCAAACGGTCTTGACGCCTTCTGAGGCTCATCATTTCTGGTAGACAAAGCCCTGATCGCGCTAAAGGCGGAGACTGAAAAAGCGCTGACCACCGCTTCGGTGCCGCCCGTCATCGCAATGTCCGCATGTCCGCCGGCAACAAGCCTGTATGCCTCACCGATAGCAGATGAGCCTGAGGTGCATGCGTTCACGAGTCCAAAATTGGTACCCTTGAACTGGTATTTCATGGACAGCAGGCCAGGAGTCAAATTGACAACAACCATCGGAATTACCAACGGAGGCATGCGCTTGGGGCCTTTATTCTTGAGGACATCGTGCCCATTTTCTATGGTTTCAAGACCACCCATTCCCGATCCGATGATCATAGCGCAACGATAAGGATCGGCAGGAGGTATTTCAAGGCCAGATACCTTAAAAGCCTCATGAGCCGCTACGAGCGCATACTGCTGATGCCGGTCCAGGCGACGCAGTTCCTTAACAGGTATGCTTCCATCGACATCGAAACCATCCTTGACTTCTCCGGCGATGTTGGTCGAAAAACCGCTTGTGTCAAAATGCGTAATTACGCCAATGCCCGACCGCCCAGAAGTGACAGCATCCCAGTTAGTTTCCACGCCGCTACCGAGACATGTCACCAATCCCATGCCTGTGACTGCAACACGACGTTTCAACGAATCCTCCATTTTTACCTGAACGCGCTATCCAGCGTCCGATTTATGCAGATTTTTGAGCTTTGATAAAATCTGCGACATCCTGAACAGTTTGAATCTTTTCAACTTCTTCGTCGCTTATTTCGGTGCCGAACTCATCTTCAAGCAGCGCTATCATGTCATAAATATCAAGGGACTCTGCGCCCAAATCCTCCACAATTTTGGAATCGAGCTGAATGTTGTCCTTGTTCACATCTACTAGAACTTCTGCAATGAGGTCTACTACCTTTTTTTCGACGTCATCCATGGCGGATATCCTCCGTACCTGTTTGCGGGAATAAAAAACTTTAGAATAAGTTTAGAATCCGGTATTTGAAAGCCAAGCGTCCGAAAACGGTAGACCCTACATGTAAAGACCACCATTGACCCGTATCACCTGGCCTGTAATGTAATTAGCCATATCCGAACTTAGGAACACCACGGAAGCGCATACATCCTGAACCTCACCAAGACGCCCCAGAGGAATGTGTTCGATTATTGCTCCAGTCTGTTTTTCATTCAATTGATTAGTCATTCCACCGGATATCAATCCAGGCGAAACACAATTTACCAGAATATTCCTGGGCGCGAGTTCTCTTGCAAGAGCCTTTGTAAAACCGATGAGACCTGCCTTGGAAGCTGAGTAATTGACCTGGCCTCCATTACCAATCTCTCCCGCCACACTGCAAATATTGATGATTCGACCGTACCTTCGGCGGATCATGGATTTGCTCAAAGCCCTGCAGGTATTGAAAGCGCCGGTCAAGTTGGTGGCTATGACGTCGTTCCAGTCTTCCGGCTTCATTCGGCCAACCAGACCATCTCTGCTCAGACCCGCATTGTTAACCAGTATCTCGATAGATTCGCGTTCATCCAGAATTTCAGAAATCGATCCCTGAACATCATCGAACACGCTTACGTCAAATTTCTTGAGCATCCCATCACCGCCATTGGCGTGTATGAGATCAAGTGTTTCTTGGGCGGCTGCTTCGGAACCTCTATAGTTTACAACTACAAAAGCTCCACAGTCCGCAAGTGCAATAGCAAGAGAGCGTCCCAAGCCTCTGGAGGCGCCGGTAACCAGCGCTGTCTTATTCCTGAGACTGACTTCAAAACTAAATCTCATTTATTCGTGTCCAGGAAAGTATCAATATCAGATATGGACGAAACATTATAACACATAATATTTCGATCAATTCTCTTCAGCAGTCCGGACAAAACCTTTCCCGGCCCAACCTCTATAAAGAAGTCAGGTTTCTCGCTCAGCATTTCAAGCACACTGTCGTGCCACAACACAGGATTTGTGACTTGTTGCGACAACAGATTTTTCATCTCGATGGTATCAGTGGGAAAGCTCCGCGCTGATGTGTTCGCAATTACATTGAATCTGGTGGGCTTGATTTCTAAATCCATCAGGAACTCACGCAACTTGTCCCTGGCTGAAGCCATGAACTCAGTATGGAAAGCTGACGAAACCGGCAACATGACACAGCGGACCCTCTTTTCCTGCGAAAAGGCATCGACCGCCTTAACCAAGGCAGCCAAATTACCGGATATAACCGTCTGATCGCCAGAGTTAATGTTTGCGACCGAAATTAATTCCCTACAAGACATGGAATCCAATATTTCGCAGACCCTGTCTTTTGACAGTCCGACCACGGCTGCCATTCCGCAGGCGCCAGGCGGTTGCGCTCCGTCCATTTCTCTAGCTCGTAAATTGATGCAGCGCAGGGCCTGTTCAAATGTCAATGCGCCGGCCGCGCACAATGCGGAGTACTCACCAAGGGAGTGACCAGCGGCGACTTTCGGTCTAATGCCTGTTTTCTCAACCAGTATATGCCACAGCATCATGGAATGAACGAAAATAGCCGGCTGCGTGTATATGGTACGATTGAGGTCATCGCCCATGTCACCGGCCATGATCTTGTCAAGCGAAAACCCCAGGATGCTGTTTGCCTGCTCGATCATATCCCGGGCCAATTGGCTATGTACAAGCAAGTCGCCTGCCATGCCGGGAAACTGAGATCCCTGACCAGGAAACATTACAGCGATACTTTTATCAACCAACCCAGAAGAGTCTGTCATTGACTCAGCCCTTGCTACGCAGTTTGAATGACGACCCTGTTCTTGTAATAACCACAAGAAGGACAAATACGATGGGGCGCCATCGCCTGGGAACATTCAGGACATTTTGCCAAATTTACGCAGGTTAGTGACTTGTGGGTTCTTCTCTTGTCTCGTCTGGTTCGTGAAACCCGTTTTTTGGGAACTGGCATAATAAAACCTTCTTAATTTCTAGTTTTTATAGAACCTGGCAATACGCCAACGTGTATAGCGCATAATCAATTAGCTGATCCTGTCCCTGATTTTCATGAGCTCCATCCATCTGGGATCCACTCCGTCTCCTGTTCCACACCGGCATTGCGGTGATCCCTTGGGATGCCCGCATTGTGGACATAACCCCGGACAATTGATATCGCAAAGTGGCTTCATGGGCACATCAAGGATTATCTCCTGCAAGAGTATAGCGCCCAAGTCAATCTCGGAGCCATGAATAGGAATTTCATTTTCATCCAGTTCAGCTTCATCATCCAGTGAGGCAGGGCTGGTCACCTTCAATAAAAGGCTGACATCTGTCTGAAGGCCGGTCTCATATTGAGCCAGGCAACGTGAACATCTCAGACGAGCCGTCGAGTTTACAACGCCGGACAAGATTATCTCGTCATTGTCACGCGTCATGATCAGCTTGCCGGAAATGTCAGGATTGACAGATATATCTTCACCCGGATTGAAATACGCGCCTGTATCAACTGGCCCGAGAGAACTGTCTGGAAGCTCTATATCGAGACCATACTCAGGGATATCTTCCAATCTTATTTTCACGGCGTCACGCGTACCCTGCAAACTAGTATAAACATAAAACATATAACCAGAGCAGACTTGAAGTCAAGCAAAAAACCTGCCACAATTTCTTGTGCCCCGGAATCACTATATGCCACCCGACAATGTGAGCTTACGGCTTACAACCCTATGACTAAACGAAGCCCAATGCATGTCCTGGGTTGAGCCGGTTGATTTGCATGTCACGATACGATACCGGAATCGGATTGCGCCACAAATCTTTTTAACCATGTATCAATCACCGGATAAATTTCATACTGGGCGCGAAGTCCAACCAGCAGGTCAATGTGGCCATAATCCTCTTCAAATCCGCCTATCTTCCCAGCTACCAACAGCTCGCGATGACAGGAATCATCCCTGACACGTGCAGCCTCAACAACGCTGGCTTCAGGCGCCATATAATCTTTGGATCCGGCGATAACAAAAATCGGGGCGCTACAGCTTTGGAGACCTTCAAGAAAGAAAAAACCATCGCTACTTCCGAAGCGTCCGGTTTCCAGAAAATGTCCCATGTCCGTCCACAGCCTGCTGGAGGAAACCAGTTGTGAGCCTATACAGCTAATCCTCCTGGCAACGTGCGGATCTATGTTGGGAAGATAATACAGTCCATGAACGAAATTAGGGGTCTTGCCAACAAATGGAACCAGCAATCTTCCCAAAAACGGAAGGGGATTCACCGGAATATACCTGAGGACAGACTTGAATTTCAGAAAACCCTTAAAGATATGATCATCAATTTTCGAGAAATCTACGGGCGAGCCTATGGTTATGGCGGAAGCGATTTTGTGGTCTGTAACGGTTGCAAGATGGGAATCGATAAGCATTCCCCCCATGCTGTGTCCGACCCAATGCGCTTCACTAGCGCCGGTCTTGCCAGTCACAAAATCGATTATATGCGGCACATCTATTTTTAGATGGTCTTCGTATCCCCATGTGTGGCAGGAGCGCGAACTAAACAGTCCCGGCGCGTCACTCATGCCTGAACCACGAAGCTCCGGAACCCAAACGTCGTAACCGGCGTCTCGCAAGTAACAGGCCAGGGATGGCGCCCCTTCCATGTCAAAAATAAACCTGTTAGAAGACAGGCCATGGCAAAGAATAACAGGCAAAACGCCATCCTGGCCTGAACCTTCGTAGTGGTGAATCGCAAGCCGCCATCCATCCCGCGTTGTCGTAATGTATGTGGCGTCCTGTTTAACTGGAGACGCATAATACCAGTTGAGGAAATATGCAAAAGAAATGATGAAGGCGATCAGGAGAATAAAAACAAATAAAATGGAGAGCATGACAGTCCTATGTTTTTCTCGACTTACTAATCCGCCAATCTATTACGTGTGGCCCTGACACACAACACAATAAAATCAACCAATTCAGGGGGCCACGGCAAAATGCCCGAATCAAAACTGGGTCAAGTTTCCTGGTTATTATAAATGAAATGTAAACATGATATAAGTCTTTAAATGTAAAAGAATGATATTAGATATATTTAAGTATAATTCTTGACAATAATTACATAGTTTGATAATTGCGAGCAAATCAGTCAAGTGGACGTTGGAGCGGCCACTCGGATCCAAGGAGGGAATTTATGTTTGCCAATTTTCGAGCTTTCTTAGGTTCAAGGCTCGTGGCGCGCCTCACGACGATCCTGGTCGCTATGATCTTTTTTGTTCCCAACCACTCTTGGGCTGATGACTGTAAACGGACGCCCAACATCCTGATTCTGTTTGACGCGTCTGGTTATATGAGGGAGAAGGATCACTATCAGGCGTTTCTAAAACAGATGGGTTTTTTTGAAAAGGCGATTCCGCTGACCGCAGACGGTTTCTTCAATATAGGGCTGAGACATTACGGTTTGAAAGTTGGTATGGGATGTGACAATACTGAGAGTATTCTAGCGATTCAGCCGTGGGATCCTGAACGTTTTATGAATTCATTTCCGAGGTCGGTGTCGTATGGAACCAGCTCCCTGGGCGCAGGCCTGAGAGCCGCAGGAGATGAAATTGCCGGATTTCCCGGAAAAACAATGATCGTTGTTGTAGGTGGTGGTATAGAATCCTGCAAGACTGATCCCATAAAGATAACCGAACAAATATGTGCGAATAATCCTGACGTAGAAATACATACTTTCCAGATTGGCGGATCCCAGGATGGGGCTTTTTATCTGAGGGGGATAGCCCAAAAGGGTAGAGGAACGTATCATTCCTATGGTGAGTTGTCATCTGCGGCTAGTTGGCACTCATGGATGAAACAGTTCTGGGTTCAACCCTGCCGCCCAGTGGCTGCGCCTCCTCCAGTAACCGGAACAGCTCCATCATCGGTAAATGCCCTCACTTTCGATTTTAACAGTTTCTCAGTTCGGTCAACCGATCCAGTGGCTGACGCTTCAAACCTCGCGATCATGGAAGCTGTTGTCGCCATGTTAAGACAAAATCCCTCATCGCGGGTCAACTTGCATGGGTTTTCTGATGGCAAGGGGAAACCGGAGTATAACCTGAACCTTTCACGAAAGAGAGCTGAGGCTGTGGCGCGTCATTTAACTAGCGTTTACGGCATTCCAGTTTCCCGGATGCGCGTAGTGCCCCATGGGGCTGCTTCCTCCGGAGCTCTAAGGCCCGTTGAAGATAGAATGGGCCGCAGGGTTGAGTTTGAAGTTGTTCGGTAAATATCAGGTAGCTTGCAATTGTGAACTCCTTGCATTCCTTTGGCCACAAAAATGATTGCGTGAATGAATGCGTCCAGTCGAACAAATCTCTCGTCAGTGGCGGCTCGGTAATTCTCCATAGTCGATAGCTATGACAACTAATTTCATATCAAACGAATCCGCAAAAAAGTTCCTTGCTTTCTGATCGGTCATATTGCTGTTCTAGCTGATTCATTGTGGTTTATTTGATAAAGTGTGATATGTTATAATAGTATTTTTTTCAGGACATGAAAGTTTGAAGATTGAAATCTTTCGAACATTTGCAGTGTTGGCCATATTATGTGCGCTGCAGGTTATTGTAGCCTCGGCCCAGTCAATTGCGTCTTCCGAGGTTCAGGCGTCAAGACTTTTTGTTACAGGCAAGTCGCTTGCAGAGAGGGCGTTCTACCTTGAATCCCTGGATTTGTTTGAAGAAGCCAGAGATATCCTGGAGGCGGCAGGTTTAAACGGAATTGGAATATATTCCGATGTGTTGCATGAGATGGCCAAGACCAAAATCAAGGCAAGATTACACCAGAATTTCCCGGCTCAGTATGTAAAGACTGCCTTGGAGGATGTCCAGATATCTAATCGGGTGCGTGAAAAACTGGTTGATCCACTGCCTCAGAGTCTTGCTGAGGGATATTACCTGGAAGGTTACATTCACAAGAAGTTTTTCATGCGAATGGATCAGGCCCAAACTAATTTCCAAAAGGCGTTGCGAGTTGATCCGGCGTCTGTAGCGGCAAAAAGAGAGCTAAGTGAATTGATCAGTTCACAGGAAATTAAAGACAGCAAAGAAAAATAGGACATTAACCCAAAAATTCCCAAACAGGCGTAAGATGGCTCGCAAACCTCATCAGAATGAACAAAAAGTATTGGACGACAAGCTTGAAAAGGCCCCTAATTTTGATGTAACATTTGAGAAGCTTAAATCCATAGTTGAACAAATGGAAACCGGGGGGTTGAGTCTGGACGATAGCCTGGCGCTATTCGAAGAAGGAATCGGTCTTTCCAGGACATTGTTCGATGTGCTCAGCCTTGCTGAAGGGCGAGTGGAAGAGCTTCTTTCAAACATGGAGAGGTCACCCTTCAACAGGGGTGAATAGTGCGCTGACTTGGATCATAGACTAGCATCTTATCTTGCCGAAAAAAGAGGTGTGGTTGACGCAGCCATCGACAAACTGGTCCCTCCTGAGGGATCCGAGCCAGATATTCTCCATAGGGCCATTCGTTATAGCCTTTTTGCGGGAGGGAAACGCATAAGACCGATTTTGGCTTTAATGGGATCGGAAATCGTTGGTGGTCGTTACGAAGTCGCCATGCCTGTAGCAGTGGCCATTGAATGCATTCATACCTACTCTTTGATCCATGATGATTTACCTGCAATGGACAATGATGATCTGCGCAGGGGCAAACCGACATCCCATAAGGTGTTTGGGGAAGCTGTCGCAATACTGGCGGGAGACGCTCTCTTGAATTTGGCCTTTGAGATAATGACTTCAGAGTCTACCCTGAGAACGTGTCGCCATGACAGATTGCTCAAAGCCACAGGTTGTCTTTCAAAGGCTTCAGGATCGTTTGGTTTGATTGCAGGGCAGGTTGTTGACATGCTGAGTGAGGGCAAAAGAGTAGATCGGCGCCAGATAGATTTCATAGTAAAAAGAAAGACCGCCAGACTGATTGGCGCTTCCTTGCAATGTGGGGCTATAATGGGTGGCGCCTCTGAGGCCGAGATTAATTGCCTCGCCCTTTTTGGTGAAAAATTGGGTGTGGCCTTCCAGATCAGGGATGACATCCTCGACCATGAAGGCAATTCCAGTGAATTGGGCAAGGCCGTGGGAAAAGACGAACAAAGGGGCAAAGCCACTTATCCATCAATCATGGGTATAGAAAATTCAAAAACCATGATGAATGAAGAAATAGTGTCAGCAATAAGGCTGCTGGACGAGTTTGACGACAGGGCCATTTTTTTGAGGCTAATAGCCTCATATATAGGAGAACGCTCTAGTTAACTGGTGTGAATATAAGATGAACAAGGACACGTGTGACTTTCGGACATCCATTTTAGAAACGATTAATTCTCCTGAGGACATCAAGAAGCTTCCTGTAGATTCCCTGAAAATGCTTTCCCAGGAAGTTCGCGACCTGATAATTGAAACGGTTTCAGTCAGGGGAGGGCACTTGGCGTCCAGTCTCGGGGTAGTCGAACTAACCCTGGCCATACTGAGGGTTTTTTCTCCGCCTGCCGACCGTATTGTTTTCGATGTGGGTCATCAGGCCTACGCGTACAAAATATTGACCGGGCGTAGGGATGTATTCCATACGTTGAGATCTCGTGGTGGAATAGCTGGTTTCCCCAAGCGTCAGGAGAGTTACTATGATTTTTTTGACACTGGGCACGCCGGCAATGCTATTAGCGCTGCAGCCGGAATGGCGCAAGCGCGCTGTTTGAGTGGCAATGATCATAAGGTGATAGCCATTGTTGGAGACGGATCTTTGACGTGTGGTGTCTCTTATGAAGGATTGAATCAGGCTGGAGCCGCTGAAAAAGATTTGATAATCATTCTCAACGACAACGAAATGTCTATCTCTCCTAATGTAGGCGCAATGGCGGCCTACCTGAGCAAGATAATGACCGGCCAGATAGTAACGCGATTCAGGGATGAAGTTAAAAACCTGTTGAAAAATATCCCTGGAATCATGGGCCGTTCAATGTATAGCCTCGCCAAACAGTTTGAAGACGCGCTTAAGGGGTTCATAACGCCGGGACGATTGTTTGAGGATCTTGGTTTCAACTATGTTGGGCCTATAGATGGTCACCAAATAAAGCACCTGGTGGAAACCTTTACAAACGTCAGGCGTTTCAAGAAGCCTGTCCTGATTCATGCCATTACCTGCAAAGGGAAGGGCTATTGTCAGGCTGAAGATAACCCATGCAAATTTCATGGCGTAGGCCCCTTTGAAATAGAAACCGGTAAGACTCAGGAATCGGATGGGCCGCCGTCTTACACATCTGTTTTTGGTCAGGCCATGGTGAAGTTTGCTGAAAAAGACCCAAGGATCGTAGCCGTGACCGCCGCCATGGAATACGGAACCGGTCTTGCCGATTTTGGACAGGTCTACCCGAAGAGATTCTTTGATGTTGGAATAGCTGAACAGCATGGGGTTATTTTTGCCGCTGGTCTTGCTCTGGAAGGTTTAAGGCCGGTAGTTGCGATTTATTCCACCTTCATCCAACGCGGATATGATCATTTGATTCATGATGTTTGTATGCAGGGGGCTCCGGTCATATTTGCCATGGATAGGGCAGGAATTGTCGGAGAGGACGGTCCTACTCATCACGGTGTTTTTGACATGGCTTTTACCAGGAGTATACCGAATCTCGTGGTAATGGCGCCATCCAACGAGGACGAGCTTTCCGATATGCTGTTCACTGCCATTCAAAGTGGCAAACCAATTGCAATAAGGTATCCTCGTTCCCAAGGGGTCGGGGTTCCTTTAAAAAACGAGCCATCGCTGATTCCGATCGGAATGGGCCAACTGCTGCGGGAGGGCCGAGACTTATGCCTGGTAGCTATTGGATCCATGGTGGATCCCACCCTGGTCGCATCTGAGCTCCTTGCCGCTCACGGGATTTCCGCATCCGTGATAAACGCCAGGTTTGTCAAGCCATTGGACAGGGAACTGATTCTGGACATTGCCTCGTCATGCAAAAAAGTCATGACTATTGAAGAAGGAATCCTGAACGGTGGGTTCGGAAGCTCGGTGTTGGAGCTATTGGCTGACGAGGGGCTTCAAAATCTCAAAATACATCGTATGGGGATTCCTGACTCTTTTGTAGAGCATGGTTCAAGGGCCGAATTGTTGGATGATCTTGGTTTGACAGTAAATGGCATAACAAATGTGGCTCGGCAGTTTTGCGAAGATACAGAATTGCATGATCAAGCGAGCGGATTCATAACAATTGGACGAGTAACTCATTGACCTTTGTTAGCTAAGTGAGCAATAATTTCTCCAGTTCATGTTTGCCGATTCAGGCGAGGGGTGATGGCGAGCAAGAAAATGAAATCGGAGAATCAGGACACCTCAAAAGATTCTAATAGAAGTTTAGCGATCTTTGAGCACGATCAAAACCTTGATCCGGCAAAGTTGCTGTTACTGCTTAACGCTTCTAAAGCTCTTGCCTCGACAACCAATCTGGATGAATTGCTGAACATTATAGTGAGTGAAGTTCAAAACATCATAGAATGTGAGGGGGCTGGGGTATTGCTCTATGATGAGGAACGTGACGATTTTTACTGGAGAACAGTTCAGGACAAGCAAAGCTTCCTTGCGTCAGCAAGGGAAGAAATAAGGATTCCACGGGATAGGGGTGTTTGTGGGTGGGTTTTTACCACCGGTAAGCCGGCTCTTGTCCATGATGCTGCGAACGATCCAAGAATTTATCGGCAAGTCGAAGACAAGTCGGGTTTCCAAACCCGGAACATGGTTTGCATACCGCTTCAAACCTCCGAGAAAATCCTCGGGGCGCTTTATGCCCTCAACAAAACACATGGATCCTTTACCGAGGATGATGTAGAAATCCTTTCCGCCCTATCGAGCAATATAACTCTAGCGCTCGAAAATGCGTCCTATCTGGAACGATTGACCAACTCAAACATCGAGTTGCAACGCATGAACAGGGCCAAGGACAAGATGCTTCATCATCTGTCCCACGAGCTGAAAACGCCGCTGGCAATAATTGACGCCTCCCTGAGTATCATGAAAAAAAAGGTCGAGAAGTCCGGCCTTGACCCAGAACAATTCCCTTTTGAAAGAATTCTTCGTAATGTTGATCGGTTACGTACAATTGAAAAACAGGTTGTGCATATCGTCGAAGGCAAGGAGTATCCTGAAAAGGGTGTGATAATTCGATTCATGAGTTATCTCGATGATTTTCTTGATATCCGGCAAAGTGAAGATCCTCTTCTCAAAGATGCCTTGGAAAGTCTTAGATCAAGAATTCTAAGTCTTTTTCCCGAAAAAAAAGAGGAATCAGAGTCTGCTGACATCAGAAATGTGCTGGAAACAGAGCAGACTTATACGAATAGAATGAAGCAGGACAGGGATATTGAAATAGTGTTTGAAATTCCGGATCCCATTTTTGTGAACCTGCCACCACAGATTGTTACATCCGTCATTCGGGGTTTGATTAGAAACGCCGTAGAGAACACGCCCGACATGGGAAGAATTGAAGTGAGGGTTCAACAGGAATCAGATGGATACAACATCATCGTCAAGGATTATGGTGTTGGAATCCCATTGGAAGATCAGCCCAATGTCTTTGAAGGTTTTTATCCCATTCAGGAGACGGATTTTTACACATCCGGCAGACCTTATGGTTTCAATGCTGGCGGTACGGGGACTGATCTCCTGAAGATCAGAATTTTTTCAGAGAGACTCGGTTTCAACATCAGATTTGACAGTTCGAGATGCTCCTGCATTCCTACATCTCGGGACATTTGCCCTGGAAATATTCACAAATGTTCCTGCTGCGCTCGTGTGGAAGACTGTTTCAAGAACGGTGGGACAGAATTTGTCGTTCATATTCCATCAAACCTGATTCGCGAAAAGCATCCCGATTCTTGAGCTCAACATAATATGTTACATCCCCCATCCGCCTGTAACCTCTAATACACTTCCAGTGATGTAACTAGCCTCATCCGAAAGCAGGAAAGCTATAACAGATGCAATTTCAGAAGGTTGGGCCATCCTTGCCAAAGGGGTTTCCTTTATGAACAAATCCTGGATGGCTGGACTCATCATCGTTCGAATTGTTGGTGTATCTGTTAATCCGGGCATGATCGCATTGATTCGAATTCCTTTTGTTCCAAATTCGCGGGCCAATGACTTGGTTAAACCGACCATGGCTGATTTTGCCGAAACGTATGCGGATTCTCCTTTACAACCAACCTTTCCGTATATCGATGAAACATTCACTATAGATCCTTTTCCACTTACCAACATGCTCCCGGAACAGGCCATGATGAAATTGACTGTTCCGAGAAAGTGAACCTCCCAAACCGCCCGGAAGTCATCGGGCGCCAGCTTGAAAATCCCACCCGGCCTGTCAAATCCAGCATTGTTGACCAGGAAATCGATTGGCCCAAAATTTCTCTCGAATTCTTCAACCAAAGATTTTACTTCATGCGTATCTGAAACATCACCTATAAGTCCAATAGCCCTGGCCCCTGATTGCCGGATGGTGTCAACCACCCTTGAGGCTGTTTCGCGATTTCTGTCAAATATTCCAACAGCGGCCCCCTCCCTAGCCAGTCGCAATGCAGTGGCCTCGCCGATACCCTGTCCTGCGCCGGTTACGAGAGCATTTTTTGTCTCAAAGCCATACATGGCGACAACTCCATTCATTCCACTTAATCCAGAATAGACTGGTTACAGAAGGATAATATTATGATGAGCCTCGTGTCAAACCTCAACTCAGAACGGTAGAGCAAGAGCTGATGAGGCATTTGGAATCAGATTCATTGAATGGGATGAAACGTCATGGTTTATGGAAAAGAACAATTCTGTTGGTATTTGTGCCTGATTTCATATTCCTGACGCCCCAGATGTTGGAAGTTTTCGAGAATTCCTGAGAGTTGACCAAAATTCCGTGGCATTCGAAACCCGACCGAAGCCCTATTGGAACAACGTGTTCATCGAGGTTCACAGTTCGATTCCTGACTTCTCCCACTTCGAAAGCTACCCAGCCGTTTGGCCTCGTGATACGATTGAGTTCAAGAAAAACGGATTCTATGAACTTTGACCATTGTCCGATCGTTGTCGCCATGGTTATGTCATCAGACACCGATCCCTCATCAAGACTGTTGAACCATCGCCTCAACCAGTTGTCCTTCGAATATTGTACAACATCGAGAAATGGCGGAGATGTCACTGTCAACTGAATGGTTCCCGATGGAATTTCACTTGTTCTGGAGGCGTCATTGCACAGAAACAATCCTGTCTTACCGGCTTCGCCCAGAGATTTTCTGTCAATATCGGTCAATGTTCGTAAAAGCGTTTTGGTTTTTTTCAAAATAATTTGATTGGTGTCGCGATAATGCGGAATCTGTTTACGCATCAGGTTGATCTTTTTTTGACGTTCAGGTGAAACCGCTTGATTCGGAGGTAATGTATAGACTGAAAAAAAACCTGTCGAATGACCTGTAAGCCTGTTAGTAGCAATCATGGCTATCCATTTGTCTATTTTGTCATCCCTGCGGTTCTTTATTTTTTCTTTAAGGTATTTCTTTAACGAGAGAATTTCCTGCAACGTCCGCTCATGGAAAAACATCGAAAGATCAATATCCGTTTTTAGCGAAGAGTCAAAAGGTATTTGGCCCAGTCTTTCACTGACATCATCCAATTCTGGAGGATAAAAACGGGGACGGGCAAGAATCAAGCTCAGCGGATTAACATCGTTGGAGACTATTTTACGGCTCATCAGCCCAGCCTGAATGACTGTGGTGCCCCTGCCGCTGAAAGGGTCGTAAACGATGTCTCCAGCATCCGATAGCAACTCTATGAAGAATTTGGGAAGCTGCGGCTTGAAACATGCCCTATAGGATATTTCATGTATTGAACAGGCCTGTCTCTGCCTGGGCGTCCAAAATTCACTAATATATTTTTTTACGTCACTACCGTGTATGGAAATCGTATCCGTCACTGATGGTTTGTCAGAGGAAGCGTCGCTTGAAGAACAGTTGGATTCATCCCTGAACCTGAAATTCCTCAAATACGAATCTACATCACTGATCAAAATCGTCTGAATCCCCTCTGGTGAAATGGATTGCCGCCGTGCTAACAGGTCATTCTTCCGAATACAACTCGGGGTAAAGTTTTTTTGCGCATTCAGGGCATATACTATGGCTAAACTGCGCGTCAGTTCGAGCTCTGATATAGACCTCTACCGCTTGCCAGAATCCCTGGTCGTCACGAATTTTCTTGCACGATGAACATATCGGTATGAACCCCCTAAGGGTCTTAATCTCTGTCATAGCCTTTTCGAGCTCAGAAATAAGCTCAGTCTTGGCCTCCTCTGCCAGCTTTCTATCGGTGATATCCCGGTTCGAGGCGCGTCTGCCCAGGTAATCACCGTTTTTTCCGTAAACGGGCTGGCACACATGGTTAATCCAGCGAGTCTCTTTATTCCTGGTTAGGATCTTGAAATCCAGTTTGCATGACTTCAATAGTTCACCGTGGTTGTGATGGTCTATGAAGTGGCTGTTAACAAGTTCCCGGTCCTCGGGGAACACAATGTCTTTCATCAAATCAGGATTGGACATGAATTCTTCTGCTGTATACCCGGTCACGCGCCCGCAGGAAGGCGAAACGTACACGGGATGTCCGTCAGGATCGATCCAGTATTCCCAATCATGGGCAAAATCAGCAACGATAGTATACTTCTCCGCGCTGCGTTGAAGCTCCTCCTGCAACTGACGCCTTGCCTCTATTTCCTGTCTCAGACGCTGGCGTTCCTGGTCAAGCTCCCTGAATATCAGTGAATATGGATATGTTAATCCGGTTTCCACTATGGCTTTATAGATAAGGTAAAAAGCCACGATCTTCAGGAAATGGCCTATCAGGTTAAAAAATCCGTAAACGCTAACATAGGAGGTAAATGATAACTCGGAAAAAACTGTGATCACGATTGATGTCTGGGTGTAGATAAGCTTTACGAAATAAGCGCGATAACCGGTTATGGCATGGACGAGCTTGTTGATGATCTGCTTCAGGTGATTCCTGAACAAGAGCCAGAGGCCACCATTTCCG
>CAITZA010000297.1 GCA_903896745.1 uncultured Desulfomonile sp.
CGGACCCCAAAAATGAACACTAATGTCGGCGCAAAATTGCAGGAATGCTTGGGAAAGGGTAAAGTCCTGACCTCCGGGACAGAGCTCTACTGTTATTCGTACGACGCTACACCCCTGGTTGCTTTCAGGCCTGACGCCGTAGTCAAGGTTCATAACGAGGAAGATATTCAGAGGACGCTTGAAATTGCAGCGTCCGAGGGCGTTGCTGTGACAACTCGTGGTTCTGGTACGGGTCTGAGCGGTGGGTCTGTTCCTGTGGATGGAGGAATAGTTCTTTTGACTACCTCGATGAACAGAATCCTTGAGATAGACGCTGACGATCTGTCGATAACCGTTGAGCCTGGTGTAATTACAACCGCGGTACACAATGCGGTTGAAGCGCTTGATCTGTTTTATCCACCTGATCCTGGCAGCATGAAGGTGTCCACTATCGGTGGAAATGTCGCTGAGAACGCCGGTGGCTTGCGTGGTCTTAAATACGGGATCACCGGCGATTACGTGCTAAGCCTTGACACCTATTTTATTGATGGATCGAAGGTTAGGTATGGAACAAAATGTGTCAAGGACGTAGCGGGCTATAATGTTACCAAGTTTCTTGTAGGCACTGAGGGCACGATTGGTATATTTTCCAAAATTGTTCTGAAACTTGTGCCCAAACCAAAAACCAAGAAAACATTCCTTGCCCTTTATGATGATGTTATTGACGCCTGCAGGACCGTATCAGCAATCATTTCCAAAAAGGTAATTCCCTCAACTCTCGAATTGATGGATAACGTCACAATCAACTGCGTTGAGGACTATGCCAATATCGGATTGCCCCGTGACGTTGACGCCTTGCTTTTGATAGAAACTGACGGACACCCTGCGGTCGTGGAAGAAGAAGCCGCAGTTATTGATGCGGCCTGTAGGTCCAACAACGCAAGAACCCTCAAGGTGGCGCAGACCAAACAGGAGGCTGAGGAGCTTTTCACTGCGAGGCGAATGGCCCTTTCAGCGCTGGCAAGATCCAAACCTACAACAATTCTCGAAGACATCACTGTTCCGCGACCGGCCATTCCCGATATCATGGCATGCATCAAGGAAATGGCGGCCCGTTACAACCTGAGAATCGGAACATTCGGGCACGCGGGTGACGGAAACATGCATCCGACATGCCTGACCGACGAGCGGGATCATGACGAAATACACAGGGTTCATGAGGCTTATCAGGTCATATTTGACAAGGCCATATCTTTGGGTGGAACGATTTCAGGGGAACATGGAACCGGTTATGCCAAGAGCAAATACCTCCCTGCCATGGTGGGCCCCAAAGCAATTGAGGTAATGAAAAAAATCAAGGCTGTTTTTGATCCGGATCATCGTCTTAACCCGGGAAAAATATTTCCAAGGGAGGCGAAATGAGGTGATGGCTCAAAAAATAGACGCTGACATAATCTCAAAATCCTTTTCGACTCTCGACATTCATGATTACGGCGACGTTTTGCAATGCATGCGTTGCGGTTTGTGTCTGCCATCCTGTCCCACATACAGGACTGACGGTGTTGAAACAGAGACACCGCGGGGACGCGTGGCAATGATCAAGGGTGTAATAGACGGAAAGCTTCCTGCTAACGACGAGTTTATCGAACACATTTATGACTGCCTCGATTGCCGCAATTGCCAGACCGTTTGCCCGGCGGGTGTCAAGGCTGGTGAACTTGTACTCGAAGCCAGACACAGAATTGAACAAAACAGACCACAGCATGTCATCAAGAAATTCATGCTTAATTACGCCATACTTAGCCAGAACAGGCTGGCGAGGTTCCTCTCTCCCATGAAGATCTACCAGAGGACCGGCCTTCAGGCCTTGATTCGCAAATACGACATACTGAAACTCATATCCGATGATCTGAGGCTTATGGAAGCCTTGCTCCCTCCCCTACCCTCTAAACCTTTGTCTGAAGACCTTCCTGAAGAACTGCCTGCCCAAGGCAGGGAAAAGGGGCGAGTGGGTTTTTTCCTCGGTTGCGCCATGAACCTTATCTTTGCGGATGTCAGTCGCGCATCCATCGACAACATAACAAGGTCAGGTTACCGAGTCATCATACCCAAGGAAGTCCAATGCTGTGGAACACCTAACATAGCCGAAGGTGAGCGCAAGGTATACAGGGAAATGGCAAGCAATACCATCTCCCTGTTCCGCGACAAAAGGGTTGATGCGATAGTTACTGATTGCGCCGCTTGTGGCGCCGAACTAAAAACGTACAGTGAAATTTTTGCCAAAGATGGTGGATTGTCTCAAAGGGCCGCTGAGTTTTCGTCAAAGGTTAGGGACATATCCGAGTTTCTTGACACTGCGTTCGATGATTCGATGGTCTTTGGACCTGTCGCAGGGAAGGTTTCTTTTCATGACCCGTGTCATTTGAGACACGCCCAGAAGCTGATCCTTCCCCAGAGAAATCTCCTGAAGAGAATTCCCGACCTTGAATATTCCGAACTTTCCGATGAGGGTCAATGTTGCGGTTCGGCTGGAATATACAATATTACCCATCGTGAACGTTCCATGAAGATATTGAGAGCGAAAACCGAAGCGATAGACAAGACTGGGGCTGAAAAAATTGTCAGCTCCAATCCCGGATGCATCATGCAGTTGATGTACGCAAAGCGCGAATGGCAAAAGACATGGGAAGTTCAGCACATTTCCGAGCTGATTAATCGTTCATTAAGAACTAAAGAAAAGATCGTATAATATTGTGTTGCAAGATACTCTCCAAATGCCTTATGATTTGTTGATATACTGACTCATGATATTGGGGTTCTTTCTTCCGTAGGAATATGCTTGCGCAATGTGTTCGTTTCTCAAGTCAGCCTGGATCGTGGTTGACATAAACTCCTGACACCAAGTTATTCATCGTTAAGACATATAACATTTTAGAACAAGGACTGGTTTTTTATTAAATTCGTTGTTTGACGAAAAATCATCAGGGTTGAGGTAAAGGCGATGGCCTGATTGCGACAAAATTCCTTAACCCGTAATCTGGCGCCGTTCACCTGGAGTCAACCTTCCTTGTATCGTTGTTATTTAAATAGGTTATGCACTATAGGCTCATAAACCCTGGTTCAGCCCAGTGAAACGCTAAAATGTTTAGAGGAGGTTCTTTCTGTCTTTTGGCCGTGTTCTTGAAAACAACCGTTATTCACAACAAAACACTCAGGAGGTTTTTTGAATGAAAAGGATCGGACTGGCGATTTTGGTAGCAATGGTCGCGGTGTCACTCTGTTTTGTCACTACTGACAGTTTTGCTCAGGAGAAGAAGCCTGACAAGAAGGTGGAGAAATTCGGTGAAGACCAGAGGGCAAAGGAGTGGAAGGGCAAGAAGTGGGACACGTCAGACAAGAAATTTAACTGGCGAATGAGTGATCCCTGGGGCGGTCTGATTTTCCATGACATCCTGATTCATTTTGCTGACAGTGTCAGAGCTGCCAGTGGCGGGCGTTTGGATATAAGGGTTTTCCCGACTGGAGCGATAGTTCCGGCGATGGAAATTTTCGACGCTGTTTCAAAGGGCACGATTGATGGGGCTCATACCTGGCCGGGATACTGGAAGGGACGCAACGAGGCTTTTGTCGCCTTCGCTTCCGTTCCTTTCGGGCTGGATTTCGAAGGTTACAATATTTGGTACTATGAGCGTGGCGGAGACAAGATACTCAACGACCTTTATGGCCGCTACAACATGGTAGCTTTCTTCTGCGGGAATGTTGGCGAGGAGCTCGGCATTCACTCCAACAAAAAAGCCCAGAAGATGGAAGATTTCAAGGGCATGAAAGTTCGAACCGTCGGTTGGTATCAGGACATTTTGACAGCCCTTGGAGCTAACGTCACCCCGTTGCCCGGACCTGAGATTTACCTTGCCCTGGAGCGTGGAGTCATTGACGGATGCGAATTTTCGAGCCCCGCTGTAAACTATCCCCAGGGATTCCATGAAATAACCAAATACGTCATTATGCCCGGCGTCCATCAGCCATCCTGCCAGTTTGACCTGATCATCAACAAGCAGAAATGGGATGAACTTCCTGACGATCTAAAAGCGATTGTCAACATCTGCGCCAAGGAGACCCAGTTGTGGGCCAACGCATGGCAGGAAAACCTTAACATCAAGGCTATCGACGAGATGGGCAAAAAGGTCGAATATGTCATGATGGATGACGCCACAATCATAGAATTTGCAAAACAGTCCAAGAAGTACCTGGATGAGTTGTCGGCCAAGAATCCTGATGTCAAGAAGGTCATGGATTCACAGGAGCTGTTCAAGAAAGAGTTTGAACCCTGGAGAAAAATCAGGGGTGGATTGGCGCCGTGGCCCTATGAAACATTCATCAAGGGACAGCTGAAGCAATAGTTGAATCAACAGTTTTGGGCGCCTGATTGTCCGGCGCCCAAACCCTATTACCTGGCATGCATGCTGGAGGGTTTTCCAACATGAAGCGATTTGTTCGCGCTGTAGACTCGTTCAATGAGTATTTTGGTAGAGCCGTGGCCTTGCTGATGTTACCTCTCGTCTTCGTTGTAATCTACGAAGTTGTTGCGAGAAAAATTTTCAGGGCCCCCACAATTTGGGCTTTTGAAATGACAATTTACTTTTATGGCGCCCACTTCATGCTAGGCGCCGCTTACACTTACCTGCATAACAGACATGTCAAAATAGACATTCTGTCAAGCAAGTTACCGGAGAAAGTTCAGATTGTCCTATCAATACTGACCTTCCTGTTCATTTTTATTCCTTTTGTTGGAAGCCTCTCCTATGCGGCCGTAAAATACGCCGCTCATTCATGGAGCGTTTGGGAACATAGCTGGAGCGCATGGAAACCGCCTCTGTTCCTATACAAAACCATAATGCCGGTAGCTATGATTTTGCTTTTTGTTCAGGGGCTCTCCAATTTCATACGTGATATTTACAGGCTGAAAGGGGAAGAGATATGAGTCCGGAGCATGTAGCGATAGGGATGTTCGGGACCTTGTTTGTGGTCCTCTTCCTTGGACATCCGCTGGCGTTTTCGCTTGGAGCCGTGGCTGTCCTTTTCGGCGTAATCGGTTGGGGAGGCTCTCCGGAGGTTGTGTTTGCGATGTTCGCGAACAAGACCTATGGGGTTATGGAAGAGTATGTTCTTGTTGCGGTTCCGTTGTTTATTTTTATGGCCCAGATGCTTGACACGTCCGGAGTCGCCGAGAAGCTTTTCCACACGATGCATGTCTTGTTGGGCCCAATCAGGGGCGGTCTTGGTCTGGCCGTCATCTTTGTATGCACCGTTTTTGCCGCTTCCACGGGTGTCGTAGGGGCGACCGAGGTTGCCATTGGGCTTTTAGCCGCGCCAAACCTTCTGAAACGCGGCTACGACATACCGATGACAGCCGGATGTATTTGCGCCGGCGGGACCCTGGGCATATTGATCCCACCGAGTATCATGCTGGTAGTCTATGGCGGCCTTACCAATATCTCGGTAGGAAAGCTGTTTGCCGCCGCCATGGTACCCGGTCTTTTGCTTTCTTTTCTCTACATGGTATACGTAGCGGTCAGGTGCGGCATCAATCCCAAAATGGGCCCACCCTTACCTCTGGAAGAGCGTACCTACAGTCTTTCGCAGAAAATAGTAATGGCGTTAACTTCCTTGTTCCCGCCTGTATTTCTTATTGGAATCGTGCTGGGAAGTATAGTTGGCGGAGTTGCAACTACCACAGAGGCGGCGGGATTAGGGGCCGGCGGGGCCATGCTTTTGGCGCTTGCTTATGGCAGACTGAACTGGGCTTCTGTTAACGAAGCCGCCCAATCTACGCTCAAGATAACATGTATGGTCATGATACTGTTCCTCGGGGGAAACGCATTCCAGTCCATATTCATGGGACTTGGCGGCGGTGACGCCGTGTCCAATCTGTTATTGGGCTTGAAAGTCAGCCCTTACGTCATCCTGTTCATCATGATGGGAATAGTGTTCTTCCTCGGATGCTTCATCGACTGGCTCGGAATATTGCTCATCGTGGTTCCAGTGTTTGCTCCGGTTGTAGACGAGATAGGCTTTAACACGCTCTGGTTTGGAACACTGATATGTGTCAACCTGCAGATGGCCTTTTTGACACCGCCATTCGGATACTCACTGTTTTACCTGCGAGGAATAGCGCCGCCGGAAATGACTATGGGGCTAATCTATAAAGGCGTTGTGCCATTTATTTGCCTGCAGTGGGTTGGCCTGATTTTGTGTATATTTTTTCCGGAGATCGTCTTGTGGCTTCCACGAGCTTTCTTCGGCGAATAGGCCAGAAACGGCCACAACATGGAAAGCGACCGGCTGTTGATACCGGAATAAGGTGGACTGATCAGTAAAAACCTGATTAACGGTCGAAGTCAGATCTTAGCGACGAAAATGATTGAGGTGTAGGTGTCAGAACCTGTACAAATATTCCTGGCGTTCGGATTCATGGTTGCGATGTATTTCATTTCGCGTTCAATAGCGGCCAGGAAACTGCAAAGAGTAAGCGCATCCATCATCAGGGAGCTCGAGGCTCAGGAAGCGTTTGACACTTTCTCTGCTGTGGAGTTGCCGTATTCCAAGCCCAACCTGATCAGGCTCGGAATGCGCGATTACAGCTACAAGGCTCTTGAATACATGATTAACGAGGGCGTTATAGTTAAGACAGCCCAGGGAAAGTATTATCTCAAGGTTCACATGAAAAAATCATTGAGCTTCTGAGGCCGGTCGCCGGATCAACTCACGACGGCCAGAAATTATCATTTTGTTACCAATTAAAATATGTTAAATACTTGGGCGCATTTGTCGTGTATGAATGCGCCATTTTCTTATATTCCCGACCTTGTGAACAATCTATGTCCAGTCGGGAAAGAACATTCCGTGAACTTGTGAAACTGGGGAAACCAATGAGGGCACAACTCTTCGCTACCTGCCTTGTAGACACTTTTTATCCAGAAACCGGGGAAGCTGTAATTAAACTGCTCCGACACTTTGGGGTAGACGTTATTTTTCCCAGGGAGCAAACCTGTTGTGGAAAGCCGCCAAATAGCGCGGGTTACGCCAAACAGGCCAGGAAGGCGGCTGAACATTTCATTTCGGTGTTCAAGAGCCCCGATCCTGTAATCGTACCTTCCGGGTCATGCGCGTCAATGGTGAAAAATCACTATCCTGAAATGTTCCATGATAACCTCCGTCTGTTTCAGGCGGCCAGGGATTTGTCCGCCCGAACTTTTGAGCTTACACAATTTCTGGTTCATGAGTTGAAGGCACATCAGCGTGGTTTTACCGGCAGTGGAAAGATCACATATCACTCGTCGTGTCAGTTGACTCGTGAGCTTGGGGTTCGCGAAGAGCCTCTTACGCTGCTTCGTTCGATAGAGGGCGCCGAATTTTGTCCAATGCCCTCGGCTGATCGCTGTTGCGGTTTTGGCGGGGTTTTTATGGGCAAGTTGCCGGAAGTATCTATGGCCCTGGCGGATGACAAGCTCGACAACATCCTGGATTCGGGCGCTGATACGGTTACCGGATGCGATCACGGATGTCTGATGAATATTTCCGATGCGATCAGACGCAGGGGAGCGCACGTCGATGTCAAACATATTGCGGTAATTCTAGCGGAGGGACTCAAATGAGCCAGTTTCCCCAGGCCGTTTCCTTTCGATCCAACGCTGCCGGCGCCCTGAACGATTCATCCCTCAGGGCAGCAATGCGACACGCTACTACAACTTTCGGGAAGAAGCGGGTTGACGCGATTGGGAACAATCCTTTCGAGGAGTGGCGTGAAAAGGCGTCGGAGATCAGGACGGATGTTCTTAACAATCTTGACGAATATGTTGAAATGTTTTCGCAGAACGCCACTAGGGCCGGGGCCGTCGTTCACAGGGCCAAGGACTCTGTGAACGCTTGTGAAATTGTGGCCTCATTGCTCAAGGATCATCGGGCCTACAAGGTGGTCAAATCCAAGTCAATGATTACGGAAGAGATTCACTTAAACGCCTATCTCGAAAAGAACGGCGTCAAGGTGGTTGAAACGGATCTTGGGGAGTACATAATTCAGATTGCCGGAGAAACACCGTCGCACATTATAGTTCCGGCGATCCACAAGAGCCGTCAACAGGTTGGCAGGCTATTTTGCGACAAGCTCGGATGCAGCTATTCCGAAGACCCTGAAAGCCTTACAAAAACGGCTCGGACTATCCTGAGGGAAGAATTCCTTAGCGCTCCGGCCGCTATCAGCGGATCAAATTTTGCCATTGCCGAAACCGGAAGTATTTCATTATTTACAAATGAGGGCAATGGCCGTATGGTGACGACCCTTCCGCCTTTGCACATAGCCGTAACGGCAATTGAAAAAATTCTGCCAAAGGTGTCGGACTTGGCTCTTTTCATGAGACTTCTGCCGCGTTCCGCGACCGGTCAGGTTTTAACCAGCTATTTTTCGCTCATTACGGGTTCCCGTAAAGAGGGCGAATCCACAGGCTCAAGGCATTTTCACATCATACTTCTTGATAATGGTCGTTCAGAAATTCTTAGAGGAGACTGCAAAGATATTTTGAAGTGTATACGGTGTGGCGCCTGCATGAATGTGTGCCCGGTCTATGGCATGATTGGCGGGCACGCCTATGATTCGACCTATCCCGGCCCGATGGGGGTAATACTGAGCTCAGTGTTAAATGGTCTTGATCGGGCTCATCCGCTACTGGACGCCTCAACGCTCTGCGGGGCTTGCGCGGATGTGTGTCCGGTGAAAGTCCCACTGCCGAAACTCATTAACCGCCTCAGGGAAATCAAGGTTGAACGGGGCCTTTCACCCGAGCTCGAAACCATTGGCATGGCTGGATTCGGTGTTGCGGCAAAGTATCATGAACTCTTTGAACTCGGTCAGAGGGCTGCCAGTTATGTATGGCCGCTGTTAAGTCTGGTTGACAAACAGACTATCGACAGACTCCCAAAGCCGGCTTCCAAATCGCTTAAAAGGAGGGTATTGTGACAAACGATTCCATCATAAAGCTATTCATGGAGAATGCGGCGAAGGTGTCTGCAGATCCGGTAAGAGTCGCCAATACCAGGGAAATGAATTCGGTGTTAGGCAAGATTACAGCCCGGGCAGGCGCCATATATCTAAGAAAAAAAACCGATGTGGAAAAAACCGTTCGTATTCCGAAAGATAGAATTGTCACGGATTATCACGATGCGGCTTTCACAATCGAACAGGTCGATGGAGCTATCGCTGAAACCGGAAGCGTTATTTGCAGCAGTTCAAATGGCAGGGTGGTTCAATCCAGCCTCTTGCCGGCTCATCACATAGCAATAGTAAAATCCGACACAATCTATGAAACACTGGATGAATATTTTGCGGGTCTGAACGGGACTCCCCCAACGAACATCACCCTGATAACCGGTCCGAGCCGGACGGCTGACATTGAACTCACCCTTACAATAGGAGTCCACGGGCCGGAGCAGGTTTCCATCATTATAATTTAATTACGGTATTTCATGAAATTACTTGTACTGAACAGCGGCAGTTCCTCCCTGAAATATACCTTGTTTGAAATGACCGATGAGCGGGTCCTGATGTCAGGAACCGTTGACCGAATTGGGCTACAAGATTCCTGTCATCTCTTTGAGGTCAACGACGGCCCACCGGTTGATAAGAATTTATCAATAAATAGTCACGGCGAAGCCCTGGACGACATCTTCCGCGTCATAAGGGATTCTGGCCCTATTCAGAGCCTGGAAGAAATCAGGGTAATAGGCCATAGGGTCGCTCACGGAGGCAGGTTCAAGGATCCGGTAGAAATCTGCCCCGAGCTAATATCAGAAGTAAAAAGGATGACACCTTTTTTTCCGCTGCATCACCCCACTATGGCC
>CAITZA010000298.1 GCA_903896745.1 uncultured Desulfomonile sp.
GTCAGGCCAACATCTCGGTCGATCAGGCCATGGCCTTGATCAAGGTGGCCAAAGGTGATCTGTTGCCGAATATCAGCGCAAAGATGCAGGCCGGTCGAATTAATGACGACTGGAACACCTTTGATCCAGAAGGTGTAAATTCATGGCAGCTTCAGGGTGTGTTGAGCTGGACATTTGATTTTTTCAGGAGGCGCATGACCGTTCAGGAGCGTCGCGTGAGTGAGGCCCGGTCATTTGTGGCCCGTGAACAGCTCGTCGAACAGATCATGAACGATGTGAAACAGTCCTACATGGATATGAAGAGATCTGAGAGCGACATTTTTGACAACCGCAAGGCTGTAGAGTTCAGACGTGAAAATTTCCGCATAAACCAGGAGCGTTACAAGGAGCAGGTGGCAACCTATGTGGAGGTGCTTGACGCCCAGAGGCAGCTATCGCTTTCGGAAGGCGACTATTACACGTCGTTAATCGGCTACAGGCTGAATCGGGCTACGCTTGAGCGCCAGATGGGAATATTGAGATAGGCTCATGAATATCAACATCATAAGAACCGTGCCCGTTTGTATGGCTATTGCGGTTTCTATTTGCCTGATGTCAGGAAACGTCTTTGCTCAGGCGTCCGCCAAGATTGCCTCTGCCACCCCCGTAAACAAGTCATCAGGCAAAAGCTCAACCATCTCCATCCGGCAAAACCAGTTGAGTATTTTCAAGGCCAACATCGAGCGGCAACTGAAGAAGGCCCAAAGATGTGTTCAGGTTTCTAGATTGCCCGTATTGCTGAGAGACCCACAGGGAAATGTTAATCAGGTTCCCAAAATAGACATAGTGTTCTGTTCCAGACAGGTGCAGGTACTGTCCCGGGAACTGGCTGCCGTAAACAAGCAACTAGCTGAACTCGCCCAAGACTCGCAACTCGTCATCAATTATGTTAACAGAAAGGCGGCGGAGGCAGCCTTCGCCAAAAGGATTGGGCTACCCGAATCCGCGTTGGCGGAATGACACGAAGATATCCTGCACAGTCAGGTGCGAACCCGAGAAGATCGATTCTTAACAAAACCACTATGCTATAAGCCCGCCACATATCCACGGTTTGGTCTTGGCGATTCAAACCTTGGTCAATTCCAACTTGCGCCCAGGACCGAGGTGTAATATCTATTCCCCCGCTCGACTGAGAAGCCGAGGCATTTTGTTATAGTCAGTTTGGGAACTATAAGCAGATGCGAGCCAGATTGACGTGTATTAAATATCCCGCGCGGACATGAGCTCACTTAAGTGAGCGTAAATCATGTCCAGCGGGTGTAGATCAATTTTGAGGGTATGATTAAACGCAACCAGTCGGTTTGGGCAAGCCGGCGACCTTACAGGCTCCTTTGGCTGGGCCGGATGGAAACAGCTCGTAGATTTTTTTCAGCTTGAAGCCGGTGTCCTTGCAGACTTTGCGGATCATAGGAGCAATATTGAACTCCAGGTAGTAATTTCTGAGGTAATGAACCACTTTCCAGTGCTCATCTGTCATGTCCTGAATACCTTCAGTCTTGGCAAACAAGCCAGCGACTTCCTCATTCCACAGTTCCGGATCCTGGAGGAAACCGTCCTCATCAACATCAAAAGTCTTACCTTCGATTTCCAGTGTAGGCATAAAAGCGCCCTCCTTTATTCAAGTTAGCCGATTCATAGACCGGGCAAAATATCTTATCTAAATCATGTTATCATCACGCTGCGATAATGACAAGCTTCAATTGTGATTATTTATTTGAATTCACGCAAACTTCTACAACACCTCAGAACTAAAAGCAACCCAATTGATGACAAAAAAAATAATTATCCCCCTAAACGGAGCGCCTGATCAAGTCAAGACCCCGTCAGAGATGAAAAACGATTTCCTTAGTGATTTAAGAAGTTAAGTATAATCTAACAAATTTAGCTGGGCCCCGTTTTTTTCAGTTTTGATTCCATATCCTGTATATATTTCTGGATAATTTTACGGGGCGCAGGTCGTTTTTCCCTATTCAGAGCCTCCTTGTAAGCGTTGAGCGCGGAGGTGTAATCTTTCTTTATCTCGTATACGAGTCCCATCAGGCCATACGCGTCAGGGTAATCCGGATTCAGTTGCACCGCTTTCTTCAGGTCATCGATGCTCTTGTCGTATTCACCCTTTTTCGAATAGGCTATTGCCCTGTTGTGATACGCCACGAAAAAATTCGGGTTGTCAGTCAGGGATTTGGTGAACAGTTCTATGGCGCGATCCCATTTTTCAACGCGAAGCGCAAATTCTCCCTGCTCATAGTAATCGAGATAGTCTTCCGCATGCGCCGTAGTGGTTACGAGCGCGCACACAAAAAAGACAATGACCTTGATATATTTCCTGGATGATAACCGTACTGTCATCGGGTTTTCCAAAATCCGCCCACCAATCAGGACATGTTATCATAAAATTATGTTTTGAAAAGTTTTCTTTTTAGTGATTATAATCGATCCGGCAAGACACATGGAATGAGTGGCCCAATGTAATCCATTCAGGCGGCAAAAATGTTACAGTCTTTTGATAAGAAGTCAATTCCTGCATATTTGAGGTCTGGTCGTTTTTCTTCCGTGGCCGGGGTGCTGGATCAGGCGCCGCCCTGGATCCTCAGAAAGCTTATTCCCATACTATCCAGCCGAGTCATGATCGATGAGAAATCGGTCAGTATGATTCGTGAGTTATCCGAGCTTGGGCCGGTTGTTTACGCCATCAAGTTTCCGAGCTCATATGACCTTCAATTCCTGAGGATGAAATTTCATGAGCTTGGTTTGCCTGAGCCGTGGGCATTGCTAGGGTCCGGTGATTATGCCGGAGGCTCGGTCCTCAAGTGGTTAAATATATGGAAGGATAGAATAAAAAACCTTTTTTCGGGCAAAAGGCGCACACGGCCTCTCAATATTTCCGTCGTCAAGGAAATACTCGAACATGGTGGCGCCTGCGCATTCTATCTTGTGGATGAATCCACATCACGCGAGAGGTATATAAACCCTGAGAATGATCCGATAAGCATTTTGCTTGATGTTCAGGGCAAGATTGCCGCATCCATATCCGTAATTCCACTCTTTATATTGTATGATCGACGCCACAAACGCCAGATACGTCCATTCTGGGAAACTTTGCTTGGTGATTCGGACCGCCCGGGCCCTATCGGCAGAATCCTTGTCGCAATGAGGAAATGGACGGTGCCTGAACTACTCGTCGGAGAGCCTGTTCACCTGATCAGCGAGTTCGAGGAGTTCGGAGCCTCTGTATCTTGGGATGAACTGCCGTTCAGGCTGAGAACAGATCTCATAGACCGGATAAATTCCCGCATCAGGATCAATCGGGGCGCTGAGAAGCTCTCCAGAACCGAGATCAAGGA
>CAITZA010000299.1 GCA_903896745.1 uncultured Desulfomonile sp.
AGCCTTCATGTTTCAATCACTTCGCCATTATTTTCACGAGGTGTATTTCGGCCCTGCCCGGTGAGGTAAAGTCTTACCGATTCATGAAGCGTTCCAGCCGCAAGAGTGGCGCAGTGCCAGTCTTCTTCCGGCAAGCCTCCAACTTCTTTGTGTATTGCCATATAATCTATATCCGCAAGTTCTTCGGGGGTTTTGTTCAAAGCCAATCGGGTGGCCGCAGCGCCGCATTCATTACTTGATCGGCATCCGTCAGTCCAGTACTTCGCGTCAACTACCCTGTCGCCATTAAATTTCAGGGATATTTTCATGGAGTCGCCACATTTGCCTTTTGCCAGAGCCACGACATCGGGCTCATCCATGGTTCCCAATGTGGGGTTGATCCTGCTCAGGATCAGTATCCACAAGGTCAGCACAAGCCCGATGACAAGAGCGGCGCCAACCATGATGTACATGGTCGAGCCCGGTGTCAGTATCCAGTCCATTTTTCGGTATTTCCCGCAGAACCTCTTCGGTGAGAGAAAATCATCTATCTCTGGGATTAAGCCCCCGGTTTGTGAGTCACTGGTCAGGGTCAGACAAACTGTCCAGTTGACTCAACTCCATATCCGCCAAGAGCGAGCACTTTTTTCTTGAACGAATCACCCCTGATTACTTCAAGCATTCTCTGTATTTTTTCGTCTTCGAAAAATTCTTCAGGGATAACTAGATCATACTGCTCAGTGGCCACGGGAATGAAATCCAGCCCCAGGGCTTTTGCCGCAGCCATCACTCCCATCCCTACGTCAGCCACTCCTGACAGAACCGCTACCGCAACAGATGTGTGAGTGTATTCTTCCAGCGAATATCCCTTGATATTCTTTGGGTCTATCCCCTGCCTGTGAAGATAGTAATCGAGAAGCACGCGAGTTCCAGCCCCCTTCTGACGGTTGATAAACGTGACATCTTCCCGAACAAGATCACTGATCCCTTTTATCTCCTTGGGATTTCCCTTTGGAACAATCAACCCCTGTTCACGATGGACAGCGTTAATAAGTTTTACAGGAATGTCAGGGATGTATTGGTTGATGTACGACCAGTTATATTTACCGGTTTGCTCATCGAGCAAATGAGAGGTAGCCAAGTGGCATGACCTGTTCTTTATGGCAAGAAGACCGCCAAGACTGCCTACATTACTGGACGAAACAAAAATGTTGTGAGGAATAAGCTCATCGGCGAGTATGTCGAGGGTGAGGTCATGGCTTCCGATGATGACCAGATTTCGATCAATCGATTCGGGGCTTCTCAACAGTTCTACGGGTACGGTTGCGTCGCGACCAATGCCCTCAACGTTTGACGGAATCCTAATGATTCCGTCGGCTCTGGTGAGGGTCGTAATCGAACCTGCGCCTCTTGGCAAGGGCGCCGCTATAACCTTGGTACCCACTTTGCCTAGCCTGACTCTAAAGAATTCCTCCCTTCCTAGTTTGGAGGGTATTTTTCTTGCTACGTTGGCCATGATCGAGGGTCTGGAAGAGGCCTTAATCCCTAACATTTCGGCAACCACAGGGAGTCCGAAAATCTCGAAGGAGAGAACCGCGGAGACGGGGTAACCGGGGTTTCCCAGTACCGGCTTGCCATCAACCAGTCCCAATATGGTTGGCTTTCCGGGCATCATCGCCACACCATGGACCAAAACCTCTCCCAGAGATTTAATGGCCGCTGCAGAATAGTCTTCGCTTCCGGCGGATGAACCGGCGTTTAACACTACCATATTGTAACCTGACTCGACGCCTGTAACGATAGCGTCTTTTATCGAAGAATAATCATCCGCCACTATCGGGCTGCAGTCTGCGATAGCCCCGGCCTGCTCGGCTATACCCTTGAGGACAACCGTGTTGAACTCTATTACAGAACCTTTCGGAGGATCTGTAACCGCTGCGTCATCAATTGACACGAGCTCTGATCCGGACGGTATAAATAGAATTCTGGGCTTGGATACCACCTCGATTTTCGCTATCCCTGCTGATAGAATAGCTCCAACTTCGTAAGGTGTTATTTTGTGATGACTCGGGACAATCATTTCTGATGCAACAAAATCCTCACCAACCCTCCTGACATTCTCCCACGGAGTCAATGCCTTTTCTATTTCAAATGTTTCATCGTCAATGAAGTTGACGTTTTCAATCATCACCACAGCATTGGTGTTGGGTGGCACAGGGCGACCGGTATTTATGGACCAGGCGTCACGACCAATGTGTAACGCTATGGGGTTTTCAGGGCCGGCGCCATAACTGCTGTCGGACATGAGCGCAAAACCGTCCATGGCCGCGGTGTGGAAATGTGGTGAAGACAGTCGAGCGAAAACCGGTCGAGATGTTATTCTGCCGATGGCATCTTTGACCAGAACTGTCTCAGATCCTGGAAAGCTTCTCTTGTCGAGACGCCCCAAAAACAATTCCAAAGCCTCCTGGGGAGGCTTCATGTCCAAATAGATATTCCTTCTCAAATTCTTCTCCAGCCCAATTAGCAAATAGTATTACGTTTACCTTATCGCCTTTGTAGAGACCCTCACAATCCAAAGG
>CAITZA010000300.1 GCA_903896745.1 uncultured Desulfomonile sp.
AAAATGCTTCGTTACCTCCTGAGTAAGCCAGGTCCTTGATTGACCTGGTTTTTTTTGTTTTAGAATTCGTCGGCGTGGCATACCATCAAACATACTTGATCGGATAGCGTTTAGGTGTTAGATTAGTGTGAAAACAGGTGAGTGAGTCTTGCCTGTCTACCTGTTGTCACATCAATTTGTCATAAATACATACTGGAACCGAGGAAGACAGGGCTGCGTTCAAAATAAACCGGCCAAAAAGTGTTTTGACATCGTTGTTTCTCTAAATCAGGAGAATTAAATGGACCTTCAATTTGTCCGAACTACGTGCCCTTATTGTGGATGTGGATGCGAGTTCCTTCTGGAAACCCTTGACGGCAAACTGGTTTCTACAATTCCTTCCAAGACAAATGTAATGAATGGGGGAAAGCTTTGTATAAAGGGTTGGAATGCGCATGAGTTTGTTCAGAGTCCAAATAGGCTTACCAATCCCATGATCCGAAAGGATGGGGAGCTGGTTGAAACTACCTGGGATGAGGCCCTCGATTTTGCAGCGCGTCGTTTAAGAGAAATCAAGGACAATCACGGTGGGGATTCGCTTGCTTTCCTCACTTCGGCAAAGTGTTCTAACGAAGACAACTATGTTTTTCAGAAATTCTGCAGGGTTGGCTTCGGTACTAACAATGTGGATCATTGCGCGCGTCTTTGACACTCCTCGACGGTGGCAGGTCTTGCCGCCGCTTTCGGAAGTGGAGCCATGACTAACTCTATTCCTGAGATTGAGGACGCTGACTGCATATTTATAATCGGATCCAATACCTCGGTTGCTCACCCGCTCATAGCTAGCCGTGTCTTTAAAGCAAAGGCAAAGGGCGCGAAGTTGATAGTCGCTGACCCGAGACGTATTCCGGTTTGTTCAATTGCGGATATTAGCGTGAAGCAGAATCTGGGTTCGGATGTCGCTCTGCTTAACGGTATAATGAACGTTATCCTTGCCAAGGGTCTGCACAAGCCTGCCTTTATAGAGGAGCGAACCGAGGGATTCGACAAACTGGAAGAAACCCTCAGAAGCTACACTCCCGAAAAAGTCTCCACAATCACGGGGGTTAGCGTTGAGGACATCGTAAACATCGCGGAACTGTACGCGGGGTCCGAGAAATCCACCATTCTTTACGCCATGGGGATTACCCAGCATTCCCACGGTGTTGACAACGTAAAGAGTCTTGCGAACCTTGCCATGATGACGGGTCAGATTGGCAGGCCCTCGACGGGCGTCAACCCTTTGAGAGGTCAGAACAACGTGCAAGGCGCCTGTGACATGGGTGGTTTGCCTAATGTTTATCCCGCCTACCAAGCTGTAACCGATGAAAACAACCGTAAGAAATTCGAGGATGTATGGCAGGCAGAACTGTCACCTAAAGTCGGCTATACCATTATGGAAATGATGCATGGTCTTGAGGATGGATCTATCAAGGGCATGGTGGTTCTTGGTGAAAATCCGGTCGGAAGTGATCCGGATGCGCGCCATGTGAAACACGCATTGCAGGAAGCGGAGTTTCTCGCTGTTATTGATATTTTCCTCACAGATACCGCCAAGCTTGCTCACGTAGTCTTACCTGGGGTATCATTCGCTGAAAAGGACGGCACTTTCACCAACACGGAACGTAAGGTAATGCGTATTCGTAAGGCGGTAGAGCCTGTTGGTGAGGCACGGATCGACTGGAAAATTATATGCGATCTTTCTACGCGGTTCGGATTACCGATGTCTTATGATTCCGCCGAGGATATATTTAATGAAATAGCAAAGGTCACTCCCAGTTACGGAGGACTGACCTATCAGCGCATTGAAGGCTCCGGTATTCCGTGGCCATGTCCTAACCAGGATCATCCCGGAACACCTATACTTCACACCGAGCGGTTCACCCGCGGCAAAGGGTTGTTCCACGCAATCGAGTATAGACCGCCGGAAGAACTGGCTGACGATGAATTTCCCATGCTTTTGACTACAGGGAGGTATTTCCCTCATTACCATACAGGCACAATGACTAGAAACTCTCCTACTCTCGACAATGAGATGCCTGAGGGACAGTTTGAAATACATCCGTACGACGCTAAGAGCCTCGGAATACACAACTCCGAATTTTGCCGCATTGTGTCAAGGCGTGGCGATGTAGTAACAAAAGCTTACATTACTGACTCCGTTGAACCTGGAACGATTTTCATGAGTTTTCATTTCATGGAAGCAAATGCTAACGAACTCACAAACACAGCGCTTGATCCGATATGCAAAATACCGGAGTACAAGGTTTGCGCCGTTAGGGTCGAAAAGATTGAGGAAAAAGTAGCAGAGGCAGTTTAGGATTTTATAGAACCAGACTTTGGTTTGAAACCTGGAGCGGCCATCATGGCCGCTCTTTAAATGGTCGCTTTATGACCATGTGGTCATTGCATCAATAACAACATCTTTTTGTCTCGAGGTAATGCGATGGAAGCGGTTAGCAATTTTTCATCTCCGAGCTCATTCAGATCATGGATCATAGCCTCCCGACCGGCATTCCACACGGTTGGTGTATTCCCCTACACTTTAGGGGCCATGATTGCATATCATTGTACCGGTCATTTCGATTGGTCACTTTGGGGGATAGGAACTATTACAGTAATGCTGGTGATGCTCTCCACTCACCTTTCTGGAGAATGTTTCGATCACCAAGAGGACATGCTTTCATGGTCTGAGAAACCGAGCAAATTTGCAGGTGGATCGGGTGTAATTCCTCGCAGGTTGATTACCAGGAAAGCCGCATTTTGGGGTAGCGTAATTTCCATTGGTTTCGCAATAGGGCTTGGACTCACAATATGGATTGGTTTTGGGACAGGCCCATGGACTATTCCTTTGGGGTTCATTGGAATCGTAGGGGGATTTTTCTATTCCTCTCCGCCGTTAAGGTGGGTTTCGACCGGATATGGCGAGGCCTGGATCGGACTATGTTATGGTTTTCTGACTGTAGCGGTTGGCGCGTATCTTCCAATGGGGCAGGTAAATCTGGTTTCAACGTTGGTATCAATCCCTATCGCTACCTCTATTTTTAACGTCATCTTTGCCAACGAATATCCCGATTTCGAAAGTGACAGGGTAGCCGGGAAGAAAAATCTTCTTTCAAGGGTTGGGCGAGATACCGGAGTTTGGGTTTACGTGGTTGCCCATGTAATAGGACATGTATCCTTTGTGGTGAGCATTATTGTGGGAGTCCCTCATCTGGCGCTGACATTGTACTCTGTTCCTTTTGTTATATCTGTCTATTGCATGTATGGTTTCATGCGCGGGGACTGGAAGGACAGGGATAAACTCGAGAAGTTGTGCGGCCTGGGCATCGCAGTTAACTTGCTTACTACACTCTCCTATATTGTAGCATTTGGTCTTGATTGATCGGGTTTGCCGGGTTAACCGTGTTGGGGATGTTATTTAATGAAAAATGATCGTAGTCGTGTCCGTCCTTTCTATTCACCGGGAAGTCTCCTGATTCGCCAGACTGCTAGCGCATTACTGTTTGGCGCGCTTGTGGGCTGGAGGAAAATGCCTTACTGGGGGCTACATTCCGGTATTAAATCCATTCCGGTTTCAGCGGGTGCTATTGGAATGGGTTGCATCGGGTTTCCTGCTCATCCAGCCTGGGAAGTCACGAGCGCCTGTAATTTATCATGCATACATTGTCATGCAACGGGGGGAAAAACCTCTCCTGATGAAATGGATACTTATCAGGCAAAAACTTTCATAGAGGATCTGGCTTGCGCTCAAGAGTTCAGAATGCTGGTTTACACTGGAGGCGAGCCCACCATTCGTCACGACATATTCGAACTGCTGGCGCATTCCAAATCGGTTGGGTTCAGGAATGTCATTGCTACAAATGCCATGATTATTGATGATCACATGGCGATGGAGCTCAAGAAGACAGGTGTTGTAGGCGCAGCGGTCAGTCTGGATTCCGCCAGAATGGAGACTCATAATTTCGTCCGTAACAACCGTAATGCTTTCGACCTGGCAATCAGAGGTATACGGGCTATCAAGAAGGCCGGCATTCTGCTTCAGATCAATGTTACCGCAATGTCATACAATTTTGACTGCCTTAACGAACTTGTTGATCTTTCTGACGAATTGGGAGCCAGCATAATGCTTATGTATCAGTTGGTTCCTGTCGGACGTGGTCTGAATATAGAGGACGCCGGTCTCGACCTGACCGAGAATGAGCGACTCATTTATTTTCTGAAGCAGAAGCAGCGATCATCAAGAACCATCATTGAACCGGTCGCAGGGCCTCAGTACTGGCCTCACCTGTTAGAAACACATGGTATTACGTATGGATGGGCTTTAGGTCTCGCAGAAAAGCTTTTTCACGGCTGTTCAGCAGGAAGGGGATTCGTGTACATCAAACCCAACGGAGATGTTTGGCCGTGTCCCTTCGTAGAAGTCAATTGTGGAAACGTCAGGGAAGAAAAATTCATCGATATTTGGAAAAATTCGAGGCCGCTTATTGAATTGCGTATCAGGGAAAGGCTTATGAAAGGCAAGTGTGGCGATTGCCGTTATAGCAGTATTTGCGGTGGATGCCGGGGAAGGGCAATGGCCCTGTCGAATGGTGACTATCTTGCGGAAGACCCGACATGTTTCATACCCGTGAGACCACGAAGAAACAATTGAGCATTCACTGAACCGGCAAGGAATTTAACCTGGTATGGACCTTCATGACCGCATGATAATTGCGCCTCTGGAAAATCTGTTTTGGTCTTATCATTCGGATTGATCCATGTCATTGATAAGGTCTACGCCACCGTTCGAAAAATAGTTGAACCTGCCAGCCCGAACATAGGTGATTATATCGATGTTAGCCTGTTGAGCCATGGCAACTGCCATAGAGGAAGCGCTCGAACGTGATATGACTATTGGAAACGCGCTTCTTGAAGCCTTTATTAGAACCTCGGACGTTATCCGACCAGTAGTTAGAATCATTTTGTCCGTGGTTTTAATATCATTAAGAAAACACCATCCCGCAATTTTATCTACAGCGCTATGTCTCCCCAGATCCTCACGAATCCTGATTGTAGACTCCTGGTTTGCCACAGACGCGGCGTGAACCCCTTTTGTGACTCTGTATGTTCCAGTGAAAGTATCGAGTTCTTTCATTCGTTCAAGGACAGATGATATTTTTACCCTGGTAATATCGATTTGCTTCAGGCTCTTGTGGATACTGGACTGAACCGAGAATACCATTCCACCTGCACAGCCGGAAGTGAGCATTCCTTTCTTGTGGACAACCCCGAGTCGTTCCGACGGCGCATCGATTTCCATACGAACGATCCTGCTGGGGTTATCGACATGAACCTCCTTGAGTTCGGATTTGTTGATCAAAACCCCTTCTGCTACGAGAAAACCCACAAAAAGCTCTTCCAGATGTGTCGGAAGAGTTGAAATCGAAAGTATTTCCGTGTCGTTTACAAACAGGGTATACGGAAGTTCACGAGCTAGCGGTATTGATTTGGGATACAGGCATCCTTTGCTGAAATGATATCCGTTGATTTCAATTATCAGTTTTTCGGAAACCTGGCCTCCCGACGAAAGGGGGGACTGGTTGTCAACTGCCATAGATGTTCCCTGTCATCCGTTAAGCTTGGTACGGCCTGATCACTCAAACCTTTCCGGCTTGTCTATTTCTTCAAATAATTCCCTAAACTGGCTATCCACATATTTTTCACAACGGTTCCTGAGCCTCGTATATGCCCAGAGCAATTCCAGGCCTTCCCTTGTTAGCCTGGATCCCTCGGAAGTGGTTTCAACGATTCTGAAACCGCACCTTTGCTCAGTTGCCTTGATCTTTCCCCATACTGCCCTGAAAGGTTGTTTTAGCTTCAGCGCGGCCTTGTTCATGGAGCCAAGCTCCACAATGGCTTCCAGAATCCGCAGTCGTCCGGTGCCTATTACCAAACGACCTTCGCTATTCTCAACCCAAATCTTGGATCGAACTTTTAGAGACATTAAACTATCCCCTTGCTGGCCCAGCTAATCACGCGGAAGGCATTCGCGCTTAGTGTACGATACGTAGCTGATTATAGCCACAATGAATCGAATGATGCAACTCAAGCAAGCAATCGGGATCATGCGTCTCATACCCTTAAAAAAGGTTTCTAAGGTTACGCCATTATGATATGGAGGCTTCTATATTACTTTTTACGGAGGCTACATGACGGCATCCAGAATCAGGGTAGCGATAATTTACGGAGGGCGGTCTCCGGAACATGAAGTTTCCCTTCGATCGGCCTGTTCGGTGTTTGAGGCCATGGACAAGGAAAAGTATGTCGTCATACCTATATTTATTACCAGGCTTGGCGAGTGGTATCAGGCGCCATCAAGCGCTGATTCTTTCATCAACCCAGACCTTTTTCCAAGAAACAAACGGCTGATCCTTTCGCCTGATCCGTGTCATCATGGATTCCTGAAGATTCAGGACGATGGAACAGTCGCTCGACTGGAAATCGATGTATGTTTTCCTGTTTTGCATGGGATGTTTGGCGAGGATGGCACATTGCAGGGCCTCATGGACCTGGCCAATATTCCGTATGTTGGTTGTGGAACCCTTGCGTCTGCAGTTGGAATGGACAAGGTTATAATGAAGGCGGCTTTTCGTGACGCAGGTTTGAGGGTGGGACCATTCTTCTGGTTTTTGACATCGGAATGGGAATCAACAAGCGACAGCATAATTAATAAAATGAAAAGTAGAGGTTGCGCGCTTTTCGTCAAACCCGCCAATCTCGGATCTTCCGTGGGTATTAGCAGGGTAACAAAGTCGGAGGAATTTGAACCGGCCATCAAACGAGCTCTGTCTTATGACCGGAAAATACTGGTTGAAGACGCGATACCGGGTAGAGAGCTTGAGGTAAGCGTCCTCGGGAACGATGAACCGGAAGCCAGCATTCCCGGAGAAATTATTTCTCATTCGACCTTTTACGATTATCAGGAGAAATATTTGAACGATACTGCCGAACTTGTAATACCGGCATGTTTACCCAATGAGGTTTGCAACAGGGCCAGAGAGGTCGCCATAGCCGCTTTTAAGGCAGTGGACGCTTCTGGCCTTGCCAGAGTTGACATGTTCCTCGATCCATCGGAGAATATTGTAGTTAATGAAATTAACACATTACCCGGATTTACTTCAGTTAGCATGTATCCAAAACTCTGGGAAGCGTCAGGCCTTTCCTATAGGAATTTATTGGACCGACTGATAGACCTGGCTTTTGACAGACATAGACAAAAAAACTCTATCTCAACAGAACGATGATTGGCATGAAAGCGATGATCCTCGCGGCAGGTTTGGGAACCAGACTCAGACCTCTAACCCTCGAATGCGCAAAACCGGCTGTCCCTGTTTGTGGTAAACCGTTGATACTGAGGACGGTCGAACGTCTCAACCAGCAAGGTATTTCCTCATTCAGGCTTAATCTTTCCTGGTTACCCAGTACTGTCAGATCTGTCTTTGAACAACCTGATTCTTCCGGATTTGATGTTACTTTTTCGCATGAGCCGATTATCTTGGGAACAGCGGGTGGTCTGAAAGCCAACCAGGATTTTCTTGAATCCGATACCTTTTTGATGGTTAATGGCGATATTTTATTTGATTTCAGACTCGACGAGGCTATCAATTTTCATCGACGGACCAACGCCCTCGCAACTCTGATACTCATGCGTCAAACACCTCCGTTTCAATATACCCCTGTAAGGATGGACAAATACTCTAACATAACCTCCTTCGCCCACAACGGCGCTTCGCGCGAACCTACTGCTGAGATTTACGTTTTTACCGGCATTCACATACTGGAGCCAGGGATTTTTCAATATATTGAATCCGGGGTTTTCTTCGAAATCATTTCGCAGGCATACAAGTCGGCGCTGGGCAACCGGGAAAAGATCCTCGGTTTTCCTGTTGAGGGTTACTGGAATGACCTCGGGAATCCCGCAAGATATCTGGAAGCCGTCAAGGATGCGCTATCGGGCAGATTGGGTTCCTTGCCGATCGAGGCTTGGATTTCTCCCAAGGCATCTGTTCATGTTAGCGCCCAACTAAGTAACGTTACTCTCGATAGTGGGAGTATAGTGGAATCCGGCTGTATTATCGAAAACTCTATTATTTGGGAAAACTCGATCATTAGGAAGGGTTCCGTGGTAAAAAACTGTATCGTGGGTAAGGGTACAGAAATTCGAGGCAATCATTTTGATGAGGTGATTACTATCAATGGATCTGGACCTGTTAAGTGTTAGCCCGGAATTAAGAACCAGGTTGCGGGCGCTATGTCATGAATATGGCCACAATCTTGCCGGCGCTGAAAAGCTGGTAGGAGACGCATCTACAAGAGTATTTTTGCGTTTGTTTTTTAACTCTGATGAGTCTTCTATCGCTATGTGTTATCCGGATTCCTCCATTTCCGAAGACATTCTGTTCATGGAGGTTCACGGCTACCTGCGAGGCCTCGGTCTCCCCGTTCCAGAGATTCGAAAACACTTTAAGAATCTTGGAATACTTATCCTCGAAGATCTCGGAGATCTCTTGCTAGAAAACATCGTCCAGAACGCCGACGAATCTACCATACGGCTATGGTATTCCAAGGCAGTGGAACTTGCCATCTCGATGATAAGAACATCAGATGCTTCTCCCAAAAGATGCGTAGCCCACTCTTTGGCCTTCGACTTCAAAAAACTATCATTTGAGATGAACTTTTTCATAGAGCATTTCGTCAATGGGTTCCTGAAATCCAACCTCAAGCAATCGGTTGAATCCGAACTAAGAACGAATCTGTATTCCGTTTGTGAAATTCTTGCAGAGGAACAGCGATTTTTTGCTCATCGCGATTATCATTCCAGAAATTTGATGATCAATGATGAAAGATTGGTCATGATCGATTTTCAGGACGCGCGTATGGGACCGGCGCAGTATGATCTGGCTTCGATGCTCAGAGATTCATATGTCTTCCTCGATGACGAACTGATCGACTTCCTCATTGATGAATTCTATCAGGCTACGCATGATATCCTCAGGCAATCACCCGAGAGATTTCGGTCGGTTTTCGATCTTATGTCATTCCAGCGAAACATAAAGGCGCTCGGCACATTCGGATATCAAACCAATGTCATTGGAACAGGCAGGTACGTCTCATCAATATCTCGAACCACGTCATACATCCAGCGCAACCTATCCAGGAATCCTCATCTTGTTGCAAATCCTGACATCATCATGAACCTCGTGGTTTATCCATCAAAAATGTTATTGGCCGACTCCTGAACATCATGGGAGGTTTATCAACCTGGCCTTTTATGACCTTTTCAAAATTCGGCCACGTCTATATTTTCGTTCGGTCGGTTTTTTTTGACCTTGAAGGAGATTGTTCAATATATTAATAAGCGGTTCCATTCATTATGCGAGCCATTCTTATTCCGCAGACATACCCCCAGAAACTTTATCTATAATTTACTTCATTAATTTGTTTTAAATAACTATTATTTATGATATATAATACACAAGAGTATTAAAACAACATCTCTTTGATGGAGTCAAGCTCATGAGGAAGCTGCTGGCATTGAAGGTAGTTCTATTGGCGGTCCTAATGGTCCCTGGTTATAGCGCCGGACAGACCGTTAGTTCGTACGAGCAGAATTTGACCAGTCTTAAAGAAAAGATAGCGACCCAGATTGATAGGATCAAAACTACCCGGGAGTATACCGAGAATCAGATGGGTCTGGCTAAAACCCGTATAGAGGAACAAATCCTTCGTTCTGAGGAGCAGTTGGCCCTTCAACTGGAATCATTGGGACTGCTAAGGGAACAGCTAAACTCGCAAAGTACCGAGGCTGAGCTTTCCATCAAACGTATGTCCAGTGACTTGTCATCATTTTCGGGCAGCGCTCTCAAAGAAATTGATGACCAGATAGGGCTAACGAACATAATGCTGGAAAAAATCCGTAGCCTTAAAGGTGAAATATGCAATGGATGCTCTAGTCCCGTAAATACAACGACTACTACCCCGGCTCAAGTAACGATTTTGGCAGGCAATACACCTTCACCACTGCCGGTAGTAACGCCGCCGCCCGCCGTGGATGTTATTGTTCCGATTGGCGCGACGTCCGGCGGTGGCTGACCTTACGCGAACAAGTAGGCCCAGTTAGGCGCCTGAAGCTAATTTGTGTGAGGATAAAGTCCGTTTTACTGTGTTACAGAACTTGGTTGTCTCTGGTAGAGGTTAACCCAACGGTTATGATCGGAGAGGTTGCTGGAAAACTGATGTGTTCCATCGTTTTTGGAGACAAAGTAAAGGTAATCTACATCTGCCGGGTTAACAGCAGCCATAAGAGAATCTTTTCCGGGGTTTGCTATAGGGCCGGGCGGTAAGCCCGCAATCTGATAGGTGTTGTATGGATGTTTTCTGTCCAGATCAGACCTCGTAATTTTTGCGCCCATGGGCTTAATGCCATATATAACTGTTGGATCTGACTGAAGACGCATGTTTTTTCGAAGCCGATTGTGAAATACCGCGCTAACGAGAGCATGTTCATTTGCTTTGGCTTCTTTTTCGATCAGGGACGCAAGGGTTATGACCTGAGCAAGGCTCCATCCGTTTCGATGAGCCACTTCCCGAACGTTTAAGTCGTAAACTTCCCTGAAACGATTCACCATCTTTCTGATTATCGATTTGGCTGAACCTTTTTCAGAAGGACGAATGAAATAGGTGTCAGGAAAAAGAACCCCTTCCAGTGAACAGACCTCAATTCCTAATTCCTTTAGAAACATTTCTTCCTGGGAAGCCGACAAGACTTCCTTCCTTGAGGCCAGCCCTTTCTGTTCCAGCAAATCAGCAACCTGAAAAATGTTATATCCTTCCGGTATAGTTACGGCATAAACAAGAGTTTTTCCGGATATGAGCAGGTCTAGCACCTCGCCAGCATCGCTTGAGGTTTTGAGCTGATAGTCCCCGGCCTTAACGTTGCGCTGCTCTCCGCGAATCATTGCAACGAGCTTAAAAATAGTCTTGCTGGACACTATATTGTTGTTTTGAAGTATTTCCCCAACTTCGGACAGGGATGCGCCCTTAGGAATTGTCACAACAACGTCCTGGCGGAGGGATGTCTCGGTCCTGGTTTTATCCGATGCAAGGTGATTAATGAAATCAGGCAACCGCGTATATATCAAATGACCACCCACGGCTAACGCCATGAGAACCAAAAGCAGCATAATGCTCTTAATTATCGTTGATAGTGACAACCTCATCCTGGAAAAAACCTCAAGTCCTCTTACTGTCCAGATATCCCTGCAGAATTATGGCAGCGGCGACCTTGTCGATAACCTTGCGTCTCTTGAGCCTGCTTAAATCGGCCTCGAGCAGTATCTTTTCAGCAGCCAATGTAGACATTCTCTCGTCCCATTTCAACACGGGAACGGATGTAGCTCTAGAAAGTTGATCCGCAAATTCCGACACCTTCTGGGCCTGAGGTCCCTCCGAGCCATTCATGTTATAAGGCATTCCGACTACGATTTCAGAAACATCCATCTCGTTGACGATTCGGATAATTGAATCTATGTCCCTCTGACGTCCTTTGGTATCAAGGGTTTTTAGCGCTTGAGCAATAAATCCCAGTTCATCACTAACCGCCAGGCCTATACGTTTTGATCCGACATCTAAAGCCAAGATTCGCAAATTATGCGCCTTCCTCTTATAACACCTTTACTAACAGCGAACATTTATTTAATTGATCAGAATGTGTCAAGTCTATTAGTCAAACGTGAACAAAAATTGTTCGAAAAATCCATCGTCTTTCAAGTATTGGGCTGGGCATACATACTTGAAGTTGCAGACTGCAAGAATTCAGACAAACTAACCGCTATTTCCAGAATGTAGTTCACGTCATCCTCACTGGTGTAGGGTATACATCTTTCCGCATCTATGGGTAAGAGCGCTTCGGTCAATCTGGCAGGTATCCTCGAAATTCGTGCGCCTTTTGCCATGTGGGGCGGCAAATTGCCACAGGCCTCTTTAGATATCAGAACTATGTTCTCATCGTCGGAAATGAGCGCTAACCCTATTACGGTTTCGCTCTGCTTTCCCAACAATCGTCTGAATCCGTTCTTCAGCAAATGGGTCAGCACGCCCTGATGCGCCCTGATCTGACCGATTGATGAAATACCATCCAGCGCCTGGCGCCTCTGGATTTCCGACCCCATAAGTAACGCTTCCTCAAAACAGTCCAATGCTTCAGGCAGGAATTTTCGCGAAAGGTTTGACCGACCCTCGATAAGCATAATACGCGCCTCAGTCTCATCCGTTGATTCGGGATCAAAAACCTTGCCATAGAATGCTACTGCTGACGATACATCGCCCCTTTCAAGTAGTTCCCTGCCCCGGCTTACTAACGATAACTGAGATGTCTCCGTGTTTGTGTTCATGTAGCTTTACCCGTATATACAAAACAGAATTTGAACGATCCAACTAGCGAACGTTGAATCAGTGATGACAAGCATTACCTTCATTATGATCAACATGTCGAATACATTAGTCACTTGCCTTTAGGGCTCTGTCGTTCAACTCACCCAATCCCCGGTCATTTACAATTTCATTTAGTGTCTTTAAAAATACAAGATAACTGGACTGTTATCTCCATTTGTTCAACCGCTGAATAGCATACAAGGGTCAACTAATCAATATGTTTTTTAAAAAACTATACATGAATAGAGAGCCGAAACAGGCTTTTGCTGAATCAACGGTTTATGTCGCTAATATTATAGCCGCTTTACGCCAGGGAAATTCATGCTGCCGAGCGCGTCGCGTTATTAGAAGTTGAAGCGGTTATGTTTTAGTGATAATCAGGGCTGTACGTTATAAAATATAACTACAAGGTAACATCTAAAGAATATGATATGTTATTAACAACTATTTTATTTTTATATGAGTGATGTGATGAACATTAAAGGTCTTCTGAAATATCTACCAGTGGTATCGATAGTGCTCGTTGCGATTATGCTGCTGGTAATAGTCATAATATTTACCATCCGCAATATTAACGCCCAGAATGAAAGAATGGAGGAGTTTACTGCCAGGCAGGGGGTGTCGGTTATTCGAACACTGGAGGCTGGAACGCGAACCGGATTTATGGAAGGCGACTGGGGGATTGAATATCTCCAGATGCTTATTGAACAGGCGGCCAAGGATCCTGATGTCGAATGGGTTGGCCTGATCAACAGTGATGGCATCATAGTGGCGCACAGTGAACCTGCCAAAATAGGTCTTCGACTCCTTATGGGCAAGGAGTTGAATACGGTTAAGGCTGTAATCAGGACTGGCGAGCCAATGTCTTTTACCCGTGAAATATCTGAGGGGCGGACCATTTTCGAGATATGGAAGCCCTTCACTCCTTTTCCTGATCAACTGGCCCAGACCGAGATCATTGCGAAACACACACGAATAGGTCAGGAGTTACTGGATATATTTGACAAGGAAAAGAAACAGGTTCTTTTTCTGGGGTTGAAAATGGATCGATTCAAGGAGATCCGTCGCCAGGAGCTCATATTTGCCATTTTTATGGGTGGAGTGCTTTTTATAATAGGGTCGGCCAGCGTTTATTTCATCTTTGTCGTTCAGAACGCGTACCTTGTTCGCCGAACCCTGGACGAAATGCGAACCTACACCAGAAACGTTCTGGAAAGTATGGCCAACGGCCTGATTACGGTGGACAGGTCCTTGAGGGTAGCCACATTTAACCCGACGGCGCTTGAAATTCTCAGGAAGAACAAGGAAGAGGTAGATGGCCGTCCAATTTCTGGATTGCTTCCGGTAGACGATGAAATCAGACAGGTTCTTTCCGATTCGGAATCTATTCTTGAGAAGGAAGTGAAAATTTCTGTCGAAGGAAGGGGTAAGAGTTTTCTTGCCCTTTCTGTATCTCCTCTCAGGGATCCCGAATCTTCAATAGCCAGGGGGGCGGTAGTAATTCTTCGAGACATGACAATGATCCGCGAACTCGAACAAAAGGTAATTATGAGTGAAAAGTTTGCGGCTTTGGGAAGACTTTCAGCTGGCGTAGCGCATGAAATCCGTAACCCGCTCAATTCAATCAGGGGGTTTATTCAGTACTTCCAGAAAAAGCTAAAACTCGAACCTGAAGATTACAGGTATACCGAGCTCATGTTAACCGAGGTAGACAGACTCAACAGAGTTATATCGAAACTTCTTGCTTATTCAAAACCACGAGAGCCTCGCCTTGGTATAAGGTCAGCCGACGAAATTGTTGATCATTGCATAAGGATAGTTGAGCGGGAGGCTTCGGAGGCCGGAATTGAAATAATAAGAAAAGCCGGACAGGATGACCTGCCTTTAGTCTTGGTTGACACGGACCAGATGACTCAGGTGTTTCTTAATATACTTATTAACGCTATTGAAGCTACGAGTCGCGGTGGTTCAGTTTCGATAAGCGCGAGGACTGATGAAAAAGGCAGGCTCCAGATTATTACCGAGGATACTGGAGAAGGGATTCCAAGGGAAAATGTGGACAAGCTTTTTGATCCTTTCTTCTCCACGAAGAAAAAGGGCACCGGGTTAGGTTTGGCTATTGTAAAGAGTATTGTTGAAGGACATGGTGGGGAGATTGAAGTCGAATCAGAGCTTGGGAAAGGCACTCGATTCATCATTACCATCAACACCTACCAAGCCCCACCGGTTGATGATAGTCTTGACGGATACGATGAGGCTGGGGCCACATCCAGAGCCTCTTAGAATGATGAAATGGCCTTTTTTATACTATCTCTATATTCTTGGAAGTGAGAATTAAATGAAATCTCGCAAGGCAAAAATATTGGTGGTGGATGATGAACCATCCCAAAGGAAAATGCTCCAGGCAAATTTGTCGTTGGACGGGTATGACGTACACGAAGCCGATGATGGGAAAACCGCCATTTCAAGAGTGTCTGAAGAATTCTTTGACCTGATACTGATGGACAACAGGATGTCCCAGTTGGATGGAATCGAAGCGCTCAAGCAAATCAAGAAGATCTCTCCAGGCATTCCTGTCATAATAATTACTGCCTACGCCTCGGTAGAGACCGCTGTTGAAGCCCTCCAGTCCGGCGCCCACGATTACTTGACCAAACCTTTGGACATTGATGAGCTACGAATAAAGGTTCAGCAAACACTGGAATTCTGGCGCCTCAAGGAAGAGAATATTTTACAGAAACGACGAATTGAGAATTTATTTGACGCTTCCAGGATAATCGGTCGTTCCCAGAAAATGAGGCAGGTGCTTGAAACCGTGGCCATGGTCGCTCCAACTGAAGCGTCCGTGCTGATACTTGGCGAATCCGGAACGGGAAAGGAACTGATTGCCAACGCGTTGCATCAGGGGTCTAGCCGTTGCGATAGGCGTTTCATCAAAATCAACTGCGCAGCATTGCCTGAAACGCTTCTGGAGAGCGAGCTTTTTGGTCACGAACGTGGCGCCTTTACAGGCGCTGTCGGGCGTAAGCCCGGCAGGTTTGAACTTGCTGATGGTGGAACCATCTTTCTTGACGAAATTGGGGAGATGACATTTTCCACTCAGGCCAAGTTACTTCGCGTGCTTCAGGAGCGTGAATTTGAACCGTTGGGATCCACCAGGTCCGTTAAGGTGGATATTCGGGTTATCAGCGCTTCCAACCGGGATCTCAAAGATGAAGTCAAGAAGGGAAATTTCAGGGAAGATCTGTTCTACAGGCTCAATGTTGTCCCAATAAATCTGCCTCCATTACGAGAAAGGAAGGAGGACATTCCACTTCTCATAGACCATTTCCTGCAGATATATAACGAGAAAAATAACAGGAGATTGAAGGGCTTTCATCCCAGAGCCCTAGACGCAATGATGCGTTATTCGTGGCCGGGAAATATCAGGGAACTGGAAAATGTTGTGGAACGGGCGGTTATTCTTACCATGGATGAATACGTATCCTATTCCGAATTACCTGAGTCCATCTCAGGAGAAACGGCAAACACAATCCCGACCACATCCAGGGCTGGGATATCCCCAGGAATGACTATTAAGGAACTGGAGAAGGAATTGATCCTCGTCACTCTTGAGCATAATGATGGCAATCGCACAAGAAGCGCCGGTTTTCTGGGAATTACCCGACGGACTTTACAAAATAAACTCAAAGAATACGGCATAGATTCTCATGTGCCGGAAGGGTCATCCGATTAACCCGACACGAGGACAATTATTTACCTCGTTATCGTTTCAAATCGAATGAGGGTGGTTTTAGCCTGGGCTGCGCCTTTGATCTGAACAGGGCATAAACTCCCCATTTAAGGAGCGCAAACAATCCTACAGCGACTGCGGCCAAAACGAATATTGAGCCACCAAAAACAACCCATAATCTCGTCTTGTAAATTCCGAGTACGATTATGAATGTTATCGTGATTATGGTCATAAGCCCAGACAGACGGTCAAAGCCGGGTATTTCTTCGAATGACACACTCTTGCGAATCAGTACAAGGGAAACAGTCATGGAAATAATCGGAAATATATGAACCAACACATTGGCGTCCAGGAGGTTCTCTCTCGTAAAAAAGATTATGTATCCTGTCAGAACCGCTGAAAATATACCTGGAACACAGGCAAGATAAACCAGAACAGAGTAAAAAAATTTCCATGGGGAATTTCCCCCTTTGTTCTCGCCATGCATGAAACCAATCATCCATGAAACTGCCGGCAGACCAATAAAATAGAAAATTATCAGCCAAGGCTTTTCATCCAGCAAGAACACTAATTCCCGTATGCTCATTTTTTATTACACTTAAGTTTCATAAATATATTATATCGTTAAACAGTCTTGGCAACATTGCGCAATTATGAAAAGGATTCCATGATTTCTTTGAGTGTATCCAGCCTTGCAGGCCTCATTGCAGCGGGGCCCAATTTCATAACCGGAAAATGATCTTCAAAGGCTGGTCTGTCGTTTTTGTAAATCACCCCCAATGGTATACGATCTCCCCATTCCTCAGAAACCAGCATCGCCTGATTGCGATCAGTCGGATCATAGCCTTCTGAAAGAATATAACATCTCTGGTTGTACCATCCGTAGGTATTCACCTTATTGAATGACACACATGGTTGTAACACGTCTATGAGAGCCAGGCCCCGGTGCTTTATTCCTTGCTGTATGAGACCTGAGAGGTGTTCCACCCTACCGGAGAACCCGCGGGCAACAAATCCGGCTTTCATGGCGACTGCGACCTGAACCGGATTGAATCGGGCGTTATGCGTTCCCTGTGGTTGGGTTTTGGTAATGAAGCCCTCTGACGACGTTGGGCTGGCTTGGCCCTTTGTAAGCCCGTATACCTGATTGTCATGTACTATTATTGTAATATCGACATTCCGTCGGATGGCGGCCAGGAAGTGGTTTCCTCCCTCTCCGTAATGACAGCCGTCCCCACTCTCGACAATCACGGTTAATTCCGGATTGCTGATCCTGGCGCCGGTTGCGACCGGCAGTGACCTCCCGTGGAGACCGTTAAAGACGTTCGCGTTAATGTAATGCGGGGCTTTGGCCGCCTGCCCTATTCCCGACACAAACAGCGCCCTATGTGGCGGCAACTGCAGTTTAAAGAGCGCATCCTTAACGGCTTTCAATATGTTATGATTCCCACAGCCGGGACACCATGCGGTAATGTAATCACCGTAATCACCTAGTTCATACATTTCTTGATCCTAATCCGATCTTTTCTATAATAAATTCTGGAGTCATCGGCAGACCATCGTACCTCAAAACATTTCTTTCGATCCGATACCCGGTTTCCCGCCGCAATAGCCTGGCAAACTGGGCCGTAGAATTGCTTTCTACCGACACAATTTCCTTCGCTGCCCTCAAAATCCCGGCAACCGAATCTTCATCAATCGGCCAAACTTGGGATAAATGAACATAGGCCGCTCTCAAACCCATTTCTCTCAGTTCATCGCATGCTTCATGGACCGCTCCTCTGGTCGATCCCCAACAAACGAGCAACAGATCTGGATCGCTGTTACCACAAAATGTCGGATCAACAATATGCCTCTTTAGTCCATCATTTTTTCTGTTTCTCTTATCGACCATTCTTACTCTTACAGAGAGGTCTTCTGTCAAATGTCCCTTCTCGGTGTGCTCGTCACTATCCGCAATAACCAGTTCATGGGCGCTATGAGCGACGACACATTCATGCGAAAGCCCTGGAAACAGACGTGGACTAACCCCTGTCGCGGTTATCCGGTACGTCAGGAACGGTTCATCAGGAGATACCTCTGGATCGCAAGCATTTATCGGATCCAACTCGTCCATCGTAAACGGATCCGACGCGCAGTAACAATCCGCCAGAAACTGATCGGTCATAATGATAGTCGGAATTCGGAATTTGTCAGCGATTTCAAAGGCCTTTCGGGTTAACCGGAAGCATTCGTCAACCGAGCCTGGAGCAAATACGGCTCGAGGAAATTCTCCGTGTCCCGCATGAAGCGCAAACTCAAGATCTCCTTGTTCTGTTCTGGTAGGCAAACCCGTCGAGGGGCCAGGTCTTTGTGCCAAAGCAATTACCACGGGTGTTTCCGTCATGCCGGCCAGACTCAAACCCTCCGCCATCAGGGAAAACCCTCCGCCGGAAGTTGGAACCAAACTCGGCGAACCGCAAAATGAAGCGCCTATGGCCATGTTAATTGCAGAAATCTCATCTTCGGCCTGCTCTGCAATCACACCCATCTTCTCTGCATGCTCACATATCGTTATGGCTATGGATGTTGCAGGTGTCATGGGATAGAAACACATTGCCTTCATGCCCGCTGACAGCGCTCCTAACGCTATGGCCTCGTTTCCATTAATCATCAGGCGACCATTCCCTGGTTCAGGTTGTTTCAATTTCTGAAAACCAGTGGCCCTACCCTTCATCCAGTTCCTGCCTGCCACCAGTGATTTGATGTTCTCTTCAGTCGAATCCGGGGCATGTTTTGCAAAAAAATCACTCGCCGTCCTTACAACGACAGATTCGTCGAGCCCCAAAATCCCGGAAACTACTCCGACCGCAGACGCATTCCAAAACTTGTCTGAAGTCAGTGAGTTGAATGGCACTGTGATATGATCGGCATTCTTAATGTCAAGAGCTTCATCAAGAACCACAATCCCATGTGGTTTAAGTTCCGGCGAATGAAGTTCGACCGTTTCTTTGTTAAGGGCTACAACAATGTCGAGTCCTTCCCTTGGGGCCATTATTTCATCGGGACACAACCTGAGAGTGTATGAATTGTGGCCTCCGCGAATGCGCGACTGATAGCTCTGCGTAACAATAATATGGTATCCGGCGCGGACAATTGCCCTGGTCAGTATTTGTGATAACGTGACCAACCCCTGACCCGCTTCGCCACCAATAAGTATGTTCAAACTGTTTTTTTCCATAGCTTGTTCCGTCAAATCTTTGGGATCATCATGGAATAGTGACCAGATCCGTTTAAAATAGCTCACATGCTGAGCAGTTTACGCCAGGCAGAGACAGAATTGAACCCTACTCCATCCGGCGCTTCCTTATTCATGTTGGGACCATATTTTACCTTCCAGTTTCCCATTAGGACGAATGGGGCCCAATAGTAAGGATGGCTTGTCCCAGGATTCGTGAGCAGATCGAGCTTGGCCTTCCTCAATGCCTCGGCTTTTGAGCTATCCGATAGATTTTTATACATTTCTATAAAAAGTTTTGCCGTGCTATCATCGTTCACCTGCCACATGCTCAGGATGACGGAATTTGCTCCAGCAAACAGAAAAGCCCTACAAAGCTCGTAAAGACCCGCAGACTCTCCCGAAGAGGTCTTTGAGGGAGTCAGGCACGATGAGACAACAACCATATCGGAATTCAGCTTGAGGCCAAAAACTTCTCCTAATTGAAGAAAACCATCATTTTCCTTATCTCCATAAATAGAAAAAACTATTGCCGGTTGTTGCTGAAATTTACCTGCGCCTTTCAATTGCACACCGTGGGTTGCCAGGTGAATATAAGCGTATCTGGAAAGATCTGCCTTCTTGAAAAGCGTTTCCGTGGCCTCCTGACCGAAATAAACCTGCGTAGGCCCACCAACGAGCCTCACCACTTCCGATATTTCCTTTCTAGCCCCGGGTAGTGGCTTCAGGTGATCTCCACGCGGAGAATGTGGCGCAGCATTCAATGTCCCTATCAATCTTTGAGCGCCAGGATTTAGTTCGCGACTTTTTTCCGAATCGTTATACAGGGCATCCCCAAATGCAACCAGATTCCAGCCTGGACGCTTGCTCTTATGTATTTTGCGCGACCATGCCAGCAGGTAAGATGACGGCTCATAACAGAATGCATATTTCTCCAGCAGAAAGGACGGCCTGTCATTGGGAGACCAGAATCTCTTTGATTGATGAGTTTTCGAATCAACAAGTATCTCGAAAGGGAGCGAGGTCAAGGGTCCGTGTGGAACAATCACCGCCGTTTTCTTGCCGCTGAGTATGAATTCGATCGGTTGAAAAATTCTGGAATATATTTTGTACGCTACTGATGGATCCCAGTTTGTTTGTGTGTCAACCTTCTGAAGAGGCCTAACGATGGTGTCAACATCTTTTTCCATTTCAGTGAATGGATAGTCTACGGAAAAAGTGTGGAATCTCTGTTTGTCAATAGCAAATATATAGGTTCTGCCTCTCGTGACAGTATATTGTATGATAGCCTCGTCCGGGTCCAAAGACTTCTGCAATTCATGCGCTGACATGGGTCTTGGACGTTTGAGATCGATATAAGCCGGATATTCCTTTGCCAACTGCTCCCGAAGATTTCCGTAACTCTTCTCCTTCACTTTGCGTTCATCAATGAGTTTCTTGATTAACGCCTGATTAGGATTAGCCTTCGAACGCTCCTCCATGAGCTTGTCATTCAGCCTTTTGAGCGACAGTTTAAGGCTTTTCTCTTTTATCAACAGTTCATTGGGAACGTCGGAAAAGTTTTCAACGTTAATTCTTGCCATAGTGTTTTCAAAAGATGCAGCCTTGAGCCCTTCCGCAATCCGTAGGGCCCTGCTGTCATAGGCGCCACCAGGATCCTTTTTGGCGAGAGTCATCATTACTCGCAAAGTCGTTTCAAACAGGGTTGTCTTTCCACCAAAAATGAAATCGTCCTCATCTGATTCTTCGGTATAATCGGCTTCCATGGACTCTACTATGCTAAGCGATTTGCGATAGGCTTCGAGAGCTTCTCCAAAATTCTTTTTCTCCTCGAGAGTTCGTCCCAAAATGAAGTATGCTTTCCATAACATACTCCTGTCTTCTGAGGCCTGGGCAATTTCAAGAGCTTTTCTCAAGTCAGCCAATGCGGTGTCGTAGTCTCCCAGGGTAGTGGTTAACATTGAAATCTGAAGTAGATTCTCATTTACTCCTCGTCGATCTCCCAGAGCCGATCGAATATTCATTGCCTCAGTATACTCGTCCAAAGCGGCTCGAGGCTTTCCCATGGTCTGGTTAAGAGTTCCGATCCTGGTCAGGGTTCTAGCCTCACTCCTGCGATCCTTAGTATCCCGTGTCAGAATCAAGGCCTTTTGCTGATACCTTAGAGCGCCTTCCAGGTCATTCATTTTACTGGCTATATCTCCCAAACGTATCAACTCTGTTTTTTGCATTTCAATAGCGCCAGTTTCCTGATGGGTTCTGAGAGCTTCTTCCAGAAACTCCCGGGCCCTGGCGTATTCTTCTGTTCTGAAATAGATAGTTCCGATTCGGTCGTAAATGCGTCCAACCAGAACGTCAGCGCCGCGTGTTTCCGACAATGACAGAGCCTGATGATATAGCTCCAAGGCCCGTTCATAATCCCCGAAGCCTTCGTAAATTTCCCCCAGATAAAAATCAATTTCCTGAGATCGGGCAGGCATGACTCCGATCTGATTTCTCAACTTTACGGCCTGATCAAGATTTTTAAGGGCGCCTTCGAAATCGTCTGTCTTGGCCTGAATGATTCCCATCGCGCTTATAGCCCACAACTCTCCCCTTCGATCACCCTGTTTGATCATCTGATCGCGGGATTGATTTAGAAGAGCCAGCGCGTTGGCATAATCTCCCGAATCTTCCAGGAGGGTGGCGGTCTTGACATTCAAGGCTGAAGCGGCGTTAGTGTCATTGATTTTGGTTGCGAGTTCCTGGGCTTTCTTCAGGAAAGCCAGCGCCCCGGAATTGTTCCTTTTTGCCCGATGGAACATTGAGAGTTCAGAATAAAGCGCTATCTCGGCCCGCGGGTTGTTAATTCTTTTTGTGTAGGCTTCAGCCTCCCTAAAATACGCTGCCGAGTTTTCCACTTCCCCACGAGCCAGGTATATCCCCCCTATTCCGACCAGGTCTATTGCGGCGCCGCGTATGTCCGAAACCTCTTTATGTAATTCAAGGGCACGTTTGAATTTTTCCAGGGCCCCTGCAGAACCGGATTCTGAAACCTCTATGTGCGCCATGTTGGTGTAGACATCCGCCTCACCTTTTTTATCTCCGGTTTCCTGAAAAATGACCAGCGCCTGTCTGAGGTAATCAACAGCCTCGGATGTCTGCCCGCGTCTCCTGACCAGGTTTCCGATGTTGGCGAGATTTGCGGCCTGTCCACGACGATCAGATATACGTTTTCGTATCTCAAGGCTCTTTGTGAAAGAACTTAGAGCGTTATCATAGTCCCCGGAATTCTTGTAATGCACCCCGAGAGCTGTGAGTGTTCTTCCCGTCCCGAAAGAATCGCCGAGATCCTTAAATCCCGCTAGTGATCGCTTTAACGGTTCACTTGCCTTGCTGCTCTCACCAGCAAGCTCATAGGCCATGCCAATAACCAGATCAGATTCCGCTACACCAACGGCATCTTTTTCTTCCAGGAATCCCTTCCGTGCCTCAGTGGCGCTTTCAATAGCCTTTTCTGTCGATTCACGCGATAGCCTGAATTTGGCCACTGACAACCTGATGTTGTTGGCCGTCTTTCGGCTTACGCCAGCCTTCGCCTCCTCTATCGCCTCTTTCAGGAGCTTCACGGAAGTGGACGGACTCCCAAGATCACCATAGGCCTCGGAAATAATAAGTCTGGCCGCAATAGCCTTGTCTCTGTCATTAAGTTTTTTAGATATATCAAGAGCCTCTTGCGCCAGTTCCACCGACTTTTTCAAATGTCCGGTACGCATCCTGGATTCCGCCAGAATTATTAGAGCGCCGGCCTCGCATTCCGGAACATTGAGAGTCCTGGATTCCTGAAGCGCCTTCTGGGCCAGTTCCGTGGCGACCGAGTTTTTGCCCAACTCGGCATTGATTCGGGCAATATCCGACTTTACACGCAGCGACATTTCCTGATCATTAGCCTTGCTGTAATTTTCCAGGGAACCGGCGAGATTTTGAAGGGCCTGCTCCTTTTTTCCCTCAGCATAAAGCGCCATACCCGTTACGTACATGCTTAGAGGATTTGAACCGGCTTGATCTGTCCTGCCCAGTAGCTTTTGCCCCTCTGACAAGGCCACCGCGGCCTCCCTGGATTCGCCCAGAAGCTGATCCAGATATGCGATTCTAAGTAGCGTTTCTCCCAACTGCTGGTTCTGGTTATGATCCCGAAAGATTTTTTCGGCTTTTCTTAGCTCTGATCTCGCATTTTTTTGATCTGACTTAAGAAGAAACACCTGGCTGATTTTAAGGCAAACATTGGCCTGACCTGTTGGGTTGTTGCTTTTTGAATAATAGGCCCCTAGCTTGTTAAGGCTATTAAGCGCTTCCTGATACCTCTGAAGTTTAATGAGAATATCTGACAAGTTTCCTAAAATTATGGGCGTTTCTGACTGCTCTGACACAGGAAGCAATTTCAGAGCTTCTTCAAATGATGCCAGGGCTTCAGGAAAATGCTGTCTGTCCTGATGTATTTTCCCGGCTACTATAAGGTCCAGACTTCTGCCACGAGCATTTTTCTGTGCCTTGTTTATTTCAATAGCCTTATTAATATAATTTAGGGCTACCTCATGTGAACCAATTTCCCGGGCTAAGTCGGCCGCAGATCGTAAAATTATCGCCTCAGCCTTTTTGTCGTGGCTGTTTGAGGCAATTCCCGCCGCCTCTTCCAACGTGGCCAAAGCCTTCTTTTGGTCACCGGAAGCCTTTAACTCAGTAGCCTTTTTTATCAGGTCATTCAAGGCGGGCGGTTTTTTCGATTCGCCTTGTTGATTCTTGTCCTTTTGAGTATTGGTTGTTTCGACTTTCCCTTGAACAGGGGGTTTTTGCTGCAGGTCCTTTTCGGTTTTTTCAAGATTTGGGGAAGCCTTCGCGCCATCAGGCGTTTGAGCAGACCCTTTGGCCTCCGAAGCCAGATTGATCTGTACGGGTTGGAGGAAAGATTTTGCTATATCTGGTCGTACCGGTATGAATTCATCCTGGATGTTGTATGAGTCCGGAGATGTGGGAATCAACCGGGGAGAGCCGAACACTGACGATACATTCGTGGCGGGGTCTTCCGAAGCAATGCCGTAACCAACCGTCACAAAAATCGTGATGGCCAGTGTTGTCAGTCTTAGTATGATCATGGTTGATTTATCTCTGGTTGTCATCTTGGTTCTCGCCTTTATAACACCGTTATTATTCATTATGTTCCGAGGACAGAAGGTTTGGTCGGTTTAATGGGTCCCAATCGCCGATCAGGTTTTGGACAGCCTCCTGAGGCTAAGCAGCAAAACCAGACCACCCACTATCATGGACAGGCACAGGATTTGTCCCATGGTTAGACCCAGATACAGAAAACCCAGTTGCACATCAGGCTCCCTAAAAAATTCGATCAGAAAACGGAAAAGTCCATAAAAAATTATAAACAGACTCAATATTGAACCGTTTAGGCTAACACGACGCCTCATTGTCCAGAGTATGATGAACAACACCGGCCCTTCAAAAAAAGCCTCGTAGAGTTGAGACGGGTGCCGCGGAAATTCTCCACCTTGCGGAAACACCAACCCCCATGGCGCTGTGGTAATTCTTCCATACAACTCGCCATTTACGAAATTTCCGATTCGGCCTGCCATCAACCCCATGGGAACAGACAGGGATGCAATATCCGCCAGCTCAAGGAACGGAGCTTTTCGTGATCTCGCAAAAATATAACCGGATATAATCATTCCGAGCATGCCACCGTGAAAACTCATGCCACCCCGCCAAACAGCAAATATCTCCCATGGCTGGCTTAAATAGACGTCATAATTATAAAAAATCACATATCCTATGCGGGCCCCCAACATCAGTCCCATGATCAGATAGAACAGAAAATCCCCTGCCGCATCAACAGGCAAAGGTCCATTTTTCCGGTTGAACTCCGATTTGATGATGAAGTAGGCTATCGCAAAACCCACCAGATACATCACGCCATACCAGCGGATTTCTATTGGACCGAGACGGAGTAATACCGGATCTATAAAAGGATAAACAATGGAACCCATATCTTTTCCCGCCTCAGACAACATTCATCGTCAGTTTTTCGAATTAGCGTCATTGACCTTTTCATGCTCCTCAGACAGACGCTTTATCTTGTTGTCCGCGATTCTTATCATGCCATCAATTTTCCTGAATACACCCCTGATGATTTTCGCGTCCCTCGAATCCAGGCGGGCGCTGTCCAATATGCGCCTGATTTCACGCATCATGCGCAACGGATTGGATATATTCAGGAAGCCTGACCGTACAAGAACCGCTTCGATGTGCGAATACATGTCCTCGCGAGCCCCTGAATCAACAGGTTTGAAACGATCAACCTGAAATCCCACCGGCTTGCAAGCAGCCTTGAATATCTCGTACGCCGTCACAGCCACAGACTGGGCCAGATTCATCGACGCAAACCTCGAATCAGTCGGTATTATCATGTGATGATCACAAAGGGTAAATTCCGCATTCGTAAGCCCCCTGGATTCTCTACCGAAAACAATCGCAACCTCACCAAGTTGGCTCATCTTTAATATTTCCGGCGCCAATTCTTCCGGCGTCCTCGATGATGTTCTCTTTGAACCCAACCTTCCTGAAGTGGCCACAGACATGACAGTATCTTCCAGGGCATACTCCAGTGATTCAAAAAACAATGCATTTTCTACTACTTCGTAGGCTCCAGATGACATAGACTTTGCTTCAGTGTTAGGTCCACAATCGGTTGAAGCTACAAGCCTAAGTTTCTCCAAGCCCATATTTTTCATGACACGCGCGGTGGCCCCTATGTTCCCTGCGTGAGTCGTTCCAACAAGAACAATTTTAACATTCCCTAGAGCCCCTACAAACTGGCCAGAGACTGAAAAACCTCTCTGTACGTGTCTTGATTGATCCAATTAGTTCCCTTAAAGTCCTTAGCTCTGCTATCCCCAACAACCTGCGGCATCGACAATTAGTCACATTCGACTTGTGATGAACTTGAGCGGTGAGCAATTTCAACGTCCCAATGCCTGCCACAGGTCACTAAAGCTGAACGCAAGATATATTTCAGGAATGAATTTGTCAATGAATATCAGGCAAAAGAACAGTTATAATAAAGTTATATATAGTTTTTACTGAACGTTTTGTTGAGTTTTTTCCTTTTGACATACAGACGCATTCTGTTACCAATGAATCTGACGGGCTTGCCACAAGGCTGTTAATGTTTAAACTTTGACATACATGAAAAAATTAAGTGGAGGCTTGCATGAAAGAAGGTTTTCTTAGTGGCGCCGGAGTGTTATTGATATGCTTGGGGATTTTCAATGTTTTGATAATGCTCGAAATACTGGGCAGAAAGGGAAGTTCCGGGAAACTAAGGAACATTCACAGGTGGGCAGGTAGAACCTTCGTGGTCGGTTTTCTGGCCTTTTTTGTCTATATGCTCCCACGTGCCCGCTTCATGGGTGGATTGCCCGCCTACGAGCTATTTCACTCACTCATGGCTTTTGCGGTCATTCCACTTGTAATAGGAAAATATCTGGTGGTCACAAGATATAAAAATTACCTCGGGTCTGCAGTTCAGCTAGGGGTGATCGTTATGATAGGCGCCTTGCTAATTGTAGTCACCACCGCCGGCCCGAATCTGTTGAGCAAATTGTACGGGGGATAAAACTGATCCGAATGATATGCAATTAGTTTCCAGGCTGCCGATATTGCGTTCAAATCCTTCGCCAAATTTTATTTTGGACTATTCAAGCCGGTTGAACCCAAATGATAGAGGATATATCCCCGACAAAATGAGCCTCATCCTGAGGCCATTGCCGCCCCTAGTCCGCTTCCTATGATGACGGACAAATAGGGACTGCTCCAGATGACTCACCCGGGCCCCGCGCAAGAACTCAGCGCATACAGTCCAAAACCAATCCCACCACCGACGACAGCGCCAATCAGGGTTTTCATCATGACTCCTTGTAACAACAGATAAATTATTATTACCACACGAACAATTCAGGTCAAGCAACTATTGTTTACAGAGCAATTCCTGTTGTAATATCACATTGCCGTTTTGTGATACTGTCTGGCTTCTTTTTTCGCTTAAATCATTGTTCGGAATATGGGGATATTGAAATGGAAACCACGTGGACCAAGGAATCGATTGATGAAATATGCTCCGGATTCCAAAAGGCCAGGATTCTACTAACCGCCGCAGAAATAGACATTTTCACCATTTTGTCGGATCGTCCCCGCTCAGTGAATGAACTGTGCTCATTGTACCATTTTAGCGAGAGGGGCTTGACCATTTTGCTGGACGCTCTGGTTTCCATGGGGTTGCTAATCAAGGAACCCGATAACATTTATAGCGTTGAAAGCTCAGTTTGCGAGTTAATGTGTCGGGATACGCGGGATTCATTTCTACCGATGGCGCTGCACAGGTTACGCATGTGGAACACATGGTCAAAATTGACCGAAATTGTGAAAACCGGAACAAGTCAACATTTTCTCGAAAAGAAAAAACGCAGTCCGGAGGATATGGAAGCTTTCATAGGGGCTATGCATGCCATTGGAGCCAGGAAAGCCGAAAACATCGCCCAGAAGCTTGACCTTGGCAAGTACGCGAGAATGATAGATATTGGTGGGGCTTCAGGAACCTACATCATGAGTTTCCTGCGTCAGAACCACTTATTGCGGGCAACGCTATTCGATCTACCAGAAGTCGTTACAATGGCCAGGCGAAGGATCACTTCAGAAGGTTTTGCAGACCGTGTTGATTTTATCGAGGGTGACTACAACGCCGATCCTTTTCCGCCTGACCATGATCTGGCTTTATTATCTGCGGTCATCCATATCAATAGCAGACCGGCGAACAGATCAATTTTCAAGAAAGTCTTCGAGTGCCTGGTTCCTGATTCAGTTATCCTGATCAGGGATTTTTTCCTGGATGATTCCCGAACCAATCCTCCTGATGGAGCTATATTTGCCGTAAACATGTTAGTCGCAACATTGGGCGGAAATTCTTACACACTCAACGAGGTTCAGGAGGACCTGCGTGAGTGTGGATTTGTAAACCCCCGTCTTATACTCGACGGGCCCAAGATGGACCAGTTGATAATGGCTACAAGACCCTAGACTCTCGGAGGTTTGTGGGCTCATGCTGCTTCATTTTAATTGCTAAACTGAAATGCCTTTCTTACTAATTTCGCGTCATGGGCGCGCAATTGCGTTCTGTAGGTTCCCATGCAAATTGTCAAGGGAACTCAAGGCTCTTCCGCCGGAGTGAATTTGACCAATGGAACGTATGCCCTCATGAAATCCACCTCAGCTCGACTATATGTCCTGGTATAGGTCCTGGTCGAAACGTCAAAGCATGTAATCCCTTCTCGCCTTTGAGCCATGGACGTTATTACTTCCAATTTCCCCTTATGCGCCGGATTCTTTGACACAAACTCTTCCACAAGTAAACGCATCTTGCAGTATTTCTGTTTTATGCTTCTATTCTGGAATTGAACCCCTAGTTTTTCGCTCAAATCTTCTGCGGGAACACCTCCATAAACGTGGTTGGGTAACATTTCCCTTGTAATCACGGATCCTGCCAATGCCATGCTCTTCTCCCCAATCGTTACAGGCGAAACCAGGCAATGTCCCACAAACCATACGTCCTTGGGTATGAACATCGGTTTGGATGAATAAAAACGGCATCCCTCAACTATGTCGCCAAACTGGATGTGAGTCCATATCTGGGTGTGACTTCCAATGCCAACATTGTCGTCAACAGTTAAGCCTCCCATGGAGTCCAGGATGACACCGGAACCTATCCAGCAATTCCTGCCTATACGTAGTGGGAGTTTGCCATGTCCCAGAGAATTGGAATGCAATTTACTATAGTCCCCAATTTCGAACTCAGGGGCTGTTATACGAGCACCTGAGCCAATATGGCAGAAGTCACCAAGTCTGACACGCGTGGCTGTATCATTCTTTCCTCCAATATAGGCCCCCGCCTCGACAACACAGCCCACACCAATTTCCACTTCCCGAGCCTCGATAATTCCATCAATCCGGCACGGATATTTTCTTTTCAACATTTCCCCCCCAAGATTATAGTTGGCGCACGTCTTTCCTACTTACTCATTGTGGAACGGATCGAGTATGCAGGTCTGTTCATGACTCCAGCATGTATTATCGAAATATATTCCCCCAATATACCTAGAGAAAATAATTGAACACCCGAGAAGACCGCGATTATTGACCCGAGGAAAGCAAATCCGGGAACAACCGAACCATACATCACGTAATTGCCAAGGATGTAAACCAACAGGCATATTCCAATAATGGTAAACCCCAGACCGAGCAAACTGACCAGTTTCAGGGGAAAGGCGCTAAAGGCCACGAAATTGTTCAACGCATGGCGTAACAGACCTGTCAGGCCATAATTTGAGTTTCCGTTCATCCTTGGGCAGTGATCTACTTCCACAAAACCATAGGATTTGGCGCCCCAAGACAGCAAAGCATCCACACAAACAGTGTCGCCGGTATAGGAGACGAAGGATTCCCTAAGTTGCGTTCGGAAAATCCTGAATGCGCCGATTTTTCGCGCTACCGAATTCTGCAGGCTCATGGATAGGGCCAGTTTAACCCAACAGGAACATATTTTTCGGTGAACTGGATGACTCTGTTGACTTTCAACCCCGTAAACTACATCAAGACCTTCATCCAGTTTCCTCACCAGTTTGAAGATCTCTTCCGGCGGGTGCTGCAAGTCATCATCCATTGTTACTACTCGTTCATGTCTGGCGCACCTGATTCCGCATAGCAACGCATTGTGCTGTCCGTAATTTTTCATCAGGTCTATCCCGTGTACCCATGAAAACCTCTCACTGAATCCCCTGATAAGCTCCCAGCTTTCATCATGACTACCGTCATTGACCAGTATCACCTCATAATCATCACAGATATTTTCCAGTGACCTTTCCAGTCTCTGTAAAAGCTCACTGATGGTCCTTGCGCCATTAAATACCGGAACTATCACAGAAATCCCCATTTTCCCCCCAATGTCAGATTTTTTCATTCCTGAGATCAAATAACGCAGATATAAAATTCACGCTCCGAAAAATTCTCCTATAATTGACCTGACCTGATCTATTTCAGATTCGCTCATCTCGTAATAAAGCGGTAGTCGAAGCAGTCGGGAGCTAATATCATCCGTCACCCGCATATTCCCAGGGGTTTTTCCAAACTTCTTCCCGGCGGGTGATGAATGAAGAGGAACATAATGAAAGATGGCTGTCACGGATCTGGATTTCAGGAAGTCAATCAGCGAATCCCTAACTTGTTGGGATTTCAGCAGGATGTAATAAATATGACCATTGCAGAAACGTTCTCCGTGAAATTTTGGAATTTCAAATAATTCTTTCTGGGCCAAAGGCGCCAGCAGTTCATCGTATCTGGTCACCAGTGATACCCTGTGATCAATAATGTCATGCGCCTTCTCCAGTTGAGCCCAGAGAAATGCAGCGGTAATCTCACTTGGTAAATATGACGACCCTATATCTACCCATGTGTATTTGTTAACCTGCCCATTATAGAATTCTACACGGTTGGTTCCTTTCTCCCTTATAATCTGGGCCCGCTGCAAAAACCGCTCGTCGTTGACCAGCAAAGCTCCACCCTCTCCGCAGATAATATTTTTTGTTTCGTGAAAACTCAGGCAACCCAAATGTCCCATCGATCCAAGATACTGCGATTTGTATGAGCTCAGCAGACCATGAGCAGAGTCTTCAATTACAAAAAGTCCATATCGACCGGCGATTTCCCGAATGACATCCATTTCACATCCGACACCAGCATAATGGACTGGAGCGATGACCTTTGTCCTTGGACCTATGGCAGACTCTATGAGCCGCTCATCCATGTTTAGTGTGTCGGAACGAATGTCCACAAATACCGGCGTGCCTCCTCGAAGAGCAAACGCGTTGGCAGT
>CAITZA010000301.1 GCA_903896745.1 uncultured Desulfomonile sp.
ATCAGATGGAGAAACGCTACTACCACAAATCAGGAGGCCTTATCTGGGTCCTGTTGAGCGTATCACTGGTTCGCGATGCGCAAGGTCGCCCACTTCATTTCATATCCCAGATACAGGACATCACTAGGCGTAAGGAGGCGGAAGAGGCTCTCAGGGCGAGCGAAGAGAAGTTTCGAAACCTTTTTGATTGCCATTCGGCCGTTAAATTGCTGATTGATCCAGTGAACGGATCCATTGTCGATGCCAACCAGGCTGCCGCAGCCTATTACGGGTGGTCAAAGGAGGAGATGCGCCGGATGCGCATCCAGGACATCAACACGCTGTCTGTTGAAGAGGTGAAGCTGGAGATGGAGCGCGCGGCATCTCTGGAACGCACATATTTCGAGTTTCGGCATCAAAGAGCAGACGGGTCGGTACGTGACGTAGCGGTTTTTAGCAGCAATGTTGTAAATGAAAAGCAACCGCTGCTGCATTCAATCATTTACGACATCACAGAGCGAATGAAAATAGAGCAGGAACTTCAATTCACCCGGTTCGCTGTGGACAACCTGGCCGACATGGCCTTCTGGATGAACGCAGAGGGTCGCTTTATTTACGTCAATCGGGCTAGTTGTGACTCGCTCGGCTATTCCCGTGACGAATTGTTAGGCATGAGGGTGTCAGATATCGACCCGCTCTTCCCTGTGAACAGATGGTCTGAGAACTGGAACAAACTCAGAGAGCTCAAACATCACGTTCTTGAGTCGCAGCATATAACCAGGGAAGGAAAAATCTTTCCGGTTGAAATTAATGACAATTTTATTGAGACAGGAGGACATGAATATAATTGCGCTTTCGCTCGGGACATAACCGATCGCAAGCGAACCGAGCGTATGCTAGCAGAACAGTACCGCCTCATACATGCCATTCTGGAAGCGACGCCTCAATTAATGGTGTTCAAGGATCGCAACGGTGTATACCGTGAAGTCAATCAGGCCTTTTGCAGTTTCATGGGAAACCGGAGGGAGGCTATCATTGGCAAAACTGACTACGAACTGTTCCCATCCGACGATGCGGCTCTCCACATTTCCGGCGACGCCGATGTGATGGAGACAGGTGACCGTGTAGAAAAAGAAATGCTTGTCCAGTCGGCGCTGCGATCACGTTGGCTACATGTCGTGAAATCGCCAGTGCTGGATGCGGAAGAAAAAATTATCGGCGTACTTTGCTCGGTGAACGACCTCACGGAACGAAAACAGGCAGAGGAAGAGCGGGAGGCGCTCCTGGCCCAACTTTACCAGGCTCAGAAGATGGACTCCATAGGACGGTTGGCAGGTGGTGTAGCGCACGATTTCAACAACATGCTTGGTGTGATTCTCGGCTATACGGAGATGGTCATGGAACAGATGGATCCGGACCAGCCTCAATATGACATGCTCAAAGAAGTTCATAAGGCTGCAAGCCGCTCCGCCGACCTCACTCGTCAATTACTGGCCTTTGCCCGCAAACAGGTCGCTGAGCCCAGAATTATCGATCTCAACGAGACAGTCGAAGGAATGATAAAGATGCTTCGCAGGCTAATTGGCGAGGACATTGAGCTGGTATGGATTCCAGAGAAAAACATCGCTCCGATCTATTTCGACTCGTCCCAACTGGACCAGATACTGGCCAACCTGTGTGTCAACGCGCGCGACGCATTGTCGGGAACGGGCCGCATTACAATTGAAACAGCAAACGCAGATTTAGACACTGAATTCCCGGACTATCACGGGGTGATCACTCCCGGGCGATACGTATCGCTGACCGTCAGCGACAATGGGTGCGGAATGGATAGGGAAACCATGGCAAGAATATTTGAGCCGTTTTTCACTACCAAACAATCCGGTAAGGGCACCGGGTTAGGGCTCGCCACAGTTTATGGGATAGTGAAGCAGAACAACGGCTTCACAAATGTCTACAGCGAATTGGGACAAGGGACGTCATTCAAGATATACCTCCCCAAGCACTCAGAAGATAAGGCTCCTCGTTCCGAACAGGCTCCTCTCGTTGAAACAGGCCCGGGAGACAGAACCATACTTTTGGTAGAAGATGATTTGTCAATCCTGAACATGACAGAGACGATGTTGAAAAAACTCGGGTATCTGGTGCTTACAGCAAGCGTTCCTAAAGATGCCATCCGTATTGCCAGTGAATATCCCGGAGTGATTGATCTGCTCATGACTGATGTTATTATGCCAGAGATGAACGGACGTGACCTGGCCCAAAACCTCAAGCTCTCACGACGGGACATCAAGGTGCTGTTCATGTCGGGATACACTGCCAATGTTATCGCCCACCACGGAGTGCTGGAGGAAGGCTTGCTTTTTATACAGAAACCGTTTCAGAGGAAAGATCTGGTAATGAAGCTGAGGCAGGCGTTTGAAAATAAACAGGGGGAAGCGCCGGTTCGAGAACAGCCTTAAAAAGTCGCTACATTTTTCGCTTTCCCTGGGCTAAATGATTTTGCTGCATAAAACTACTCGTCAGAAATTAAGGCTGAACCTCTGCCAACGGCTCAGAAGCCTGTCTGATGCTATCGCCGCAAGAGTTGAATCCATGGCCACGATCTTTCCTACACCTTTCATCCCAACCATCGCGTCCGGAGGCGCATCGACGAATGGCGCCTTTATCCGGTATACGGAACCGAGGCGCGGAATAACCTCGGCAGCAGGCGCAAT
>CAITZA010000302.1 GCA_903896745.1 uncultured Desulfomonile sp.
AGCGAATGCGTAGATCATGTACAAATTTGACGCAAAACTCAGGAAAAGAACATTAAGCGCAGTAATTACAGCCCCAACAGTTATGGTTTGTCGTATTCCTACTCTTTCCTGCCACTTTCCAACGAAAAACATGAATATTCCAACGGCGGCCAGGACGAAAAACAAAATGGACCCGAGTGCGCCTTGGGATGCGTTAAACTGATCCTTCCAGTGGGGCGCCATGACTCCGGGAAAACCAAAAATGAATGCGCCGGACCAGAACAATGAAGCCGAACATCCAACAACGGCTTTGAGGCCGGAAGTAGCCCCATCCCTTTGATTGTCGGTCAATTTTTATCCTCTTCCAAGAAGTGATCAGTTTTTTGCCCGTCAATCTGGACAATATTACAATACACCCATATACTACAAACAAAATGGTGAACGGGAGCAAGACATCTTGGAATCAATTATTGAAGCCTTGGCTAAACATGAATCGGTAGATCCTCAAGCTTTGAGCGACGGTCTGATAGAAGGGAAAATAGCCATTTTTAAAGCTCCGCCAAACGGTAAGGCAGTTGCGGTTGGTAGAGGGCTAAAAATAAAAGTGAACGCCAACATCGGAACATCCGGAGATGTTCATGACGAAGGACTGGAACTCAGGAAGCTTGATGTTGCGGTAAAATCGGGCGCTGATGCGGTTATGGATTTATCGACCGGCGGAAACCTGAGATCCGTTAGAAACAAAATTGTGGCGTCGTCGCAGATTCCGGTAGGATCTGTGCCGATCTACGAAGCTATTGTGAAAGCAGTAAGGGAAAAAGGCGGCGGCGAAAAAATGACCGCTGATGAGATGCTTGCGGCCATACGCTTGCACGGAGAGGACGGGATAAGTTTCGTCACAGTTCACTGTGGTGTGACGCTCTCCGTTTTGCAGCGATTGGAAAAAAGCCCGCGAGTTTGTGGGATAGTTAGCAGAGGTGGTAGTTTCATAGCCCGATGGATGCGAAATAACCAGAAGGAAAATCCTCTTTACGAGCGTTTTGATGAAGTCCTTGATATCTGTAAGCAATACGGGATGGTTCTAAGTTTGGGCGATGGTTTGCGTCCTGGAGCTGTTGCGGATTCTCTGGACTCAGCGCAGTTGGAGGAACTGATGACCTTGGGAGAGTTAAACCGGCGGGCAAGGTTGGCTGGTGTTCAAGCCATTATCGAAGGCCCGGGACATGTCCCTATTGATCAAATTCCGGCGCAAATGCTTCTCCAGAAAAGACTTTGCGATGAAGCCCCTTTCTATGTTTTGGGTCCGTTGGTGACAGATATAGCCCCCGGCCTCGATCACCTCACATCTGCAATTGGAGGCGCAATAGCAGGTTGTAACGGGGCTGATTTCCTGTGTTATGTAACTCCATCGGAGCATCTCGGATTGCCGGATGTGGATGATGTCAGAATGGGAGTGCTATCATCCAGAGCCGCAGGTCATGCGGCTGACCTGGTGCGAAAGACCCCTGGCGCCTGGGATTGGGATCTGAAAATGAGCAAAGCCAGGAAGGATAGAGATTGGATCCAACAGATCAGGCTGGCTCTTGACCCTGATCTCGCAAGGGAAATCAGAGCCAAAACCTGCGAACACGACCACGAAACCTGCTCCATGTGCGGCGATCTATGTGCCTACAAGGCTGATTCCGATGTTTAATCCCCTTTGAAGGCTATGGATAGCGCAGATCGTGTTCTTCTATCAGTTTTATAACCTGATTTGCGCTTTCCGCCTGTTTGAGGCCACTGGTGAGCAAAGGGTCCTTAAAAAGCCTGGAGATTCGCGCCAATGCTTTAAGATGTTCACCAGCGCAATTCTTGGGAGCTAGCAAAAGAAAAAACAGGTATGTAGGTTTGTTGTCCATGGAGCTAAAGTCTACTCCACGCGCGCTTCTACCGAAGCTGGCGGCTAATCTGGCCAGACCTTCGCACTTACCGTGAGGTATGGCCACCCCACCCCCTAGCCCGGTGCTACCGAGCCTTTCCCGTTCGATCAACGTTTTCATCAACTCTGATTTGTCAAGATGGGGATGAGCCAGCAGGATTGGTTCGACCAATTCTGACAAAACGTCTACCTTGGAGACTGAATTGAGTGAAACTATAATTGAATCGGCTGGGAGGAAATCTAGGATCCTCATTGTAAAACACTCTCGTTAATTGTCAGCAAGTTCTGGGATAAATGAATTTTACATTTGTCGCAAAAAACCTGATTCAGACTCTAAATTCATTGCATTTTATGTATGAATCTTCCATTCAGTCATTTACTCACCTGACCATGTTCGTTCATGGCAGCAGGTCAATAAAAGCTGAACGCCAAATAATCAAGAGGGCGTCTTTCCTGACGCCCTCGGCACACAAGGGAATTGTATACTGTCCAGTTCACGAATTTTAAGATCTGTTTTCCTTCAAACAAGCCATGCTAACGCTCGGAATCCTCATTTCCTTTTGGGGAAATCCTTCTGGAAGCTATGAACTTTGAGGCACTATCAAACCATAATTACCATCTTTTTTGCGGTAGATGACATTTACCGATTGAGTGGAAGCATTGTTAAAAACGAGAAAATCCTGTTGTGAAAGATCCATCTGCATGGCGGCCTCATCTACGGACATTGGCTTGACGAAATAGTTTTCCGTTTTAATTATTACAGGTTCCTTATCGTCCTCAAAACTTTCCTGCTGATAAACTTCCCTTTTCCAGCGAATTTCCTTACCCGCAACAGGTTTGTGGTTTCTGATTTTTTCCCGGTATTTTTTGACCTGTCGTTCAATTTTGTCCATGACAAGGTCAATAGCGGCATACATATCCTCATGGGATTCCTGGCCGGCTATTCGGAGGCCATCGGCATTAATGACCACGTCCGCGATTTGTCGGAACTTTTGAACTGTCAAAGTCACCTGACTCTCTAGAGGGCGATCAATATACTTTGTGAGCTTCATGGTTCTGTCTTGAACATAATTTTTCAAGGCGTCCGAAGGCTCCATGTGTCTGAATGTTACTGCAAGTTGCATAAAAATTACCTCCTTGAAAGGATCTCCCACTATTAGTGAGAGACTCAAAATTTCTTTTTGCGTTTACTTGATGGAGGGATTCCGAGCATATCTCTATACTTGGCCACAGTTCGCCGCGCTATCACGATTTCGGATTTGGACAGATAGTCAGCAATCTCCTTGTCGCTTACCGGCTTTTTCGGGTCCTCTCCTTTAACAATTCTTGAAATCTGATTTTTCACGGATTCTGAGGCGATTGCTTCATTACCATGTTTAATGCCGGCATTGAAAAAGAACTTTAGCTCAAAAACGCCTCGCGGAGTATGAACATATTTATTGGTGGTTACCCTGCTGATTGTAGACTCATGCATCTCTATGTCGTCAGCTACATCTTTGAGCACCAACGGCTTCAAATAGTCTATTCCTTTGTCAAAGAAATCTCTCTGAAATTTGATAATTGATTTGGTAGTCTTGTATATGGTTCTTTGGCGCTGGTGAATGCTCTTGATTAGCCAGATCGCGCTTCTCATCTTTTCCTGAATGTACTCTTTTGCCCTGGGGTTTGATGACCCGTTGTAGAGCTCCTTTTGAAACATTGCGCTGATCTTTAACCTTGGCAAACCGTCATCATTAACTACTACCGAATAATCTTTTCCTGTTTTGAAAACGAATATGTCAGGTTCTACATAAACGGTGTCTGTTGCCATAAATGGCCGTCCAGGCTTTGGTTCAAATTTCGAGATTATTTTGGCGGCCTCATGGGTTTCTTCCAAACTGATCTTGAGTTTCCTTGCAATTTGTTCAAACTTCCCGATCTGTAACAAATCGAAGGCGTTTTCCAGCAAGTTCAGCACATTATGGTTCGGAACATCCATGTGTCGGGCCTGAATGGTTAGACATTCCTGCAAGTCCCTGGATGCGACGCCACGGGGTTCGAATTCCTGCACCATCGCCAAAACCCGCTCAACTTCTTCATTCGAGACGGACAGATTGCCGGCTATATCTTCTACTGCGATGTCAAGGTAACCCTGATCCGTAACATTTCCTATGATTTCAAGCGCAATCTGTCTGTCAGTACCCTCGATTCTGCTGAACTGAAGCTGCTCCAGCAAATAACGAAATAAATTGGTCTTGTATGTCGCCATGTTTTCAAGAGGATTCAGTTCGGAAAAATCCCTTTGTTTTGGCAAATAGTCAGCGCCGTAAGTCTCCAGATAATTCTCCCAGTCAATATCGAAAAAATCAGCTTCCGGTTTGCCTGGCTCCGATACCATTTCTTCCAGCGTGCCCAAATCATTATGAAAAGGTTCATCTTTGCTGGCAAGCGGTTCATCATAGATACCTATTTCCAGGATAGGGTTCTCTTTGAGTTCCTGCTCCAGGGCGCCTATCATCTCCAAGTGGTTGTACTGGAGAAGCTTTATAGCCTGCTGGAGCTGTGGCGTCATAACCAGTTGCTGGATTTGACGCAATTGTTGTTTTATTTGAAGAGCCATGATCCGTTTAGAATAATCTACATAGTAAATTGTTTTCCAAGGTAGACTTCCTTCGCCTTTTCACTGGAGGCAATCTGCTGCGGAGCGCCGTGTTCCAGAATCTTTCCCTTGTCCAAGAGATATATTGTATCACATACACCTAATGTCTCTCTAGTGTTGTGATCTGTAATAATCACGCCAATACCTCTTTCTTTGAGTTTAGCGATAATTTTCTGGATTTCCAGTACCACGATAGGGTCGAGACCTGCAAAAGGCTCATCCAGTAGCATAAAATTTGGATTGATTACCAAGGCCCTGGTAATTTCGAGCCGCCGTTTTTGACCTCCTGACAGGCTTTCCGCTTTTTGGTCCCGAAGTCTCGTTATGTCAAGTTCGGAAAGTAACTGTTCCAGTCGTTCCTTGCGCTTTTTTCTATCGGATTCAACGGTTTCCAATATGGCCATGATGTTTTCTGCGACGGTAAGTTTACGGAAAACAGAAGTTTCCTGGGGTAAATAACTTATCCCCAGCCTTGCGCGTAGATATACTGGTAAATCTGAAATATCCTGACCGTCGAGATAAACTTCGCCATAGTCCGGCTTGACCAAACCAGTAATCATATAAAAAGTAGTGGTTTTTCCGGCTCCATTGGGACCTAGCAAACCAACGACACTTCCAGATTCAATACGCAGGCTGACATTATCAACAACGCATCGACCCGAGTATTCCTTGACTAGGCCCCGAGCTGTCAACTCTATTGCGCCCGCGACTACTTCTCCTTATCTTTTTTTTGCTTGGATGGATTAATCACTGCCGTAATTAAAGTATCATCTCCACCGGCCAGTTCGGAGCGGTTTTCATCCAGATAGATTATTATGGTTTGAGCGGAAAGCGCATCCGGCCCTTGCCATAGCCTTGGGGGGCCTTCTGAAAGGGTTATCGTTCTCTTTAAATTGTCGAACACTGCCCGGCCTGCTGTCGCCATTCTGTCGTTTTGAACTATCTTAACATTACCTGATGCTATTATGGATTTAATCCCGCTGGCTGTCTGCAATTCTTTAATTGGTTTTTTCGACGGGGACGTGCCATTGACAGATCCAGACTTCTCATCATAAAGGATTGTCAGCCGATCGCACGTTAGCGTCAAATCACCCTGTTGAACTTTTACAGAGCCATCAAAATTTACTTCTTTTCCTGTCTGCACATTCTTTGCGGAAAATCGCCTGGATGTAATGTTGATAGGTTGATCCGAGTTAGTCCCCAGTGACATGTAGTCATTGCCCTGAGCCCAGCAAACCCCACAGGCAAACACAAGATAAGACAGGAATATTTTTGTCAGACAATTTATCATAGATTTCCAGGTCAATCGTTACATCGGAAGTTTCTTGCCAGGTTCTACCCATTTTACATTAAACAAACTCGCTTTTACATCTTGTTCGATTATTACCTCTTCTTTTTCAACCGACAATCGCAAACCCTTTCCGCTCAGCTTCATGTCCACCCCCTCCATAAAAATGGAGTCAGAGGATTGGGCCACTAACGCGCCTTGTGAATAATTTATGTCATCTGTCAGAAACCTGAAATCCCTGAAATTTATCGTAACAGCCCCTTTCGCCTGAATCATGCCTGACTTCTTGTCTAACGTTCCCATTTGCGCATTCACAAGAATTTTTCCACCATCTCCACCATAATAGACTATCTTGGGAAACTTTAGCTCGACGTGATCCATAGATTCTGCAACCATAGCTGATGCGGCCTCCAGATCCCACTGATTGGCCCCGACGGAAGAGTAAGAAAATTTTTCTACCTTGATCCCGGGCTCGGAAACATCAGAAGGTTTGAAGTTGTTTTCCGTTTCTTTCATATATCTTGATATGGCGAAACCTGAAGCAAGCGCCAGTACGGAAACCAGCGCCAGCGCCTGAGTCGCTTTCATGAGGTTCCTGAGTCGGTACCACCTCTCTATTTCCTTGTGATTCATTGCCATGTCTTCCAGGCTTTATATCCAGCGTGAATTCTTTTGATCCAATTCTCTTCAGGTCGTGTCATACGTCATTTGTAATAACGTTTCATAACGTCAGACCATTTGCCCTGGGCTTTGAGAATCATTTCAACAACTTCTCGCGCAGCGCCTTTTCCACCGGCGTGACTGGTTACCATGCCTGCCTCTCTCAAAACCTCCATTGGGGCTTCAGGAACCGTGAAAGATAAGGCAGCCGATCTCATCATGGGTATATCCACTATGTCGTCACCGACAACTGCCACCTCTTCATTCGTTATCCCAATCTGTTGGACAATCCTGTCCAAAACAGGTTTCTTGTCCCATATCCCCTGATAAACATGATCGATACCCAGGTCGGATGCTCTCCATTTTACGGCCTTGGAGCTACGCCCCGTGATCAGGGCCACCTCAAGACCAAATCTCTTAGCAAGCTTTATACCATGCCCATCTCTGACATCAAAGGATTTAATCTCCATGTCATTATTCCCGACGGTGATCCGCCCATCAGTCAATATTCCATCGACATCAAAAATTATGAGCCTGATCCTTGCGAGTTTGTTGGTGAGTTCATCGATGTGGCTTTGAACGCAAGGTTTTGAAGCAATGGGGCCTTGAACGTCAGGATTGGGTTGGGAACAGGATATTGAATGAATCTGGATCAATTTTGCCACAAGAGGTTCCAGAGATGCCAGATTTAAAGAATTCGGCCCGTCGCAGAGAGCTGAATCAGGGTCAGGATGTGTTTCAATGAAAACCCCGTCGGCTCCGGCGGCGACGGCGGCCATAGCGAGAGGAATGGCCACATCCCGGTTTCCTCCCGATTTACCATCCGCCGCGCTAGGCTTCTGGGCAGAGTGAGTGGCGTCAAAAACGACTGGAAAACCGAATTTTTTCATATTGGGAATAGATCGCATGTCAACGATCAGATCATGATAGCCAAAACTTGACCCCCTCTCCGTAATCAGTATCTGGTCTGCCCCGGCGCTAACAACTTTTCCGATGGCATGTTTCATGTCTTCAGGAGCTTGAAACTGGCCTTTTTTTATGTTTATAGCCTTTCCGGTTCTGGCTGCGGCCAATAGAAGGTCTGTCTGACGGGACAAAAAGGCCGGTATCTGTATGACATCCAGCACATTTGAAACCAGACCGGCCTGCTCCGGCACATGAATGTCAGATACTACCGGTATCCCGTATCTTTCCCTGACCTTTGACAATATCTCCATGCCCTTGGCAAGGCCAGGTCCCCTGAATGAATCTATGGATGTTCTGTTGGCTTTATCAAATGAAGACTTGAACAATACCGGTATATCGTGCAAAGCCCCAATTCTGGCAACTTCTTCAGCAACCTTCATTACAATCGATTCAGATTCAATTACACAAGGTCCTGCAATCAGAAACAACCGGGAGGAATCGCACAGATTGCGCCAGCCTACTCTTGTTGTCCGCTCTCCATTCAAGGAATCCATAAAAAATCTCCATTTGATATTCGGTTACGGAAAGTTTGCTCACGATGAGTAATAGATTATGGCACAGATGTAAGTGAAACCAAAGAATACCGCAATGCTGTTGCAGATCATTATGATTCTGTCTTTCCTAAGCAGACCGTATATCAGCCATGTTATGACACCAAATTCAAAAAACAGGGCTCCAGCCAGGGATTGCCCCTTACTCGAATGAACCGTATACATTTCCCATACGTGAAATAATGGAACCGTGCCCATCAAAGCCCCTACCACAATAGTCACCTTAGACCATATTCTAAGCAAATTTACACCCTTTTAGCAAGTTCATGAATAAATATGATTGTTATTTATTATAACATAAAGACATGATTTGGTTTTGCAGGAAGTTGTCAGGTATACGGGGCATGTAACGCTAAACCTTTCTAACCAATATATATTGCACCCTGTTTGATGGACTTAGGATAGCCGGTCCAGGCAAAAGGGGTTTCTTGGCCCGGGTTCCCCTGGAGGAACCGAATTCCACGATTTGCCGCATGGAATTTCAGCTCTCGAGATGAAGCTCCATGACGTTTTGAAATCTGTATACGCAATAATAAGTTTGAACATTAACCGCGACGATGGCAGAGTCGGGAGCCCGTGCAAAATCCTCCAGGTACGGGTGTTTTGACAAGAAGGCGCCCCTGAGTCTATCCCTCTCTTGCAAATCCGCTTCAATGGCCCGCCCAATTGCGGTAACTGCGATTGCTTTGCTGAAATCGTTACTGTCATTCGAGCGATTGTCTACAACCATTGCTACCCTTGGTTCGTAGAGGATATTGGAAAATTTTCTCGTCGCTCGCGGAGTCACAAATATAAGCCTAGCCAGTTCATCAGCGCTTGCAAAAGCCACTAGATTGCCGTAGGGGGCGCCATTTTGCTGGGAGGACAAGACCGCAAGGCGCTGAGTGGAGAGCAGGTTTTCAATAATTGTTAACAACTGCCCAGCAGAACCAATCTCGATATGGTCACCTGCTGTGTCTCCTGTGGAGATTCCGCGTTGATCGTCTGGCCTTCGCGACTGCTGGTAAAATTTCCACTTTCTAGTTGTATGCATGTCGTGGAATCCGGACCCTTTTTACAGAAATTAATCAACCCAGGATGTCATTACGTGTCATCATAAGTTTTTTTGCAGCCTGGTGAGGCGATTCATCATCAATAATCAATGATCCGACAATAGCCGCTGAATTCGGGCCTACGACCCTGGCCCATGTTTCCAGTTGTTGGCTTATGTCTCTGCCAAGCCTGTCCTGTCTTCCGAATCCGGGGCACCAAATGGATTTTGAGCTTATTTTCCTGTATTTCTCAAGATCGTCAGGTCTGGTAGCAGGACCAATATAGCCATCGACATCGAGAGTTTCTCCAAGCATCAGGATAGCCTCTGTCACGTCTCTAGCATTTGACAGACCGGAGTCGGATATGATGATTGTTGAGTCAGGATCAGGTCTGTTTGCGGGATTGAACTCGAGCGAGAAGAACAGTTCAGCGCCTGGATGACTCATTGTGGGTAGCAGCAACACATGAATGTCCGCTTCATGGGCTCGTTCAACCGCTTCCGCGATTGAGGCCGGCCCCGGAAAACCGTGAACCGTGACATGCGTCGCGCCCGTGCTCTTCAATTTTGATATTATCTTGGAATTTGTTCCAGTCCATTTGCCCTTGGAGCTGAACCCTATGTCGGCAACCTTGAGGTCAATGAGCAATGGTTTTCCTTCTATCAGATCGGACAATTTCCCTAGAATGCCTACCCCGGCTTCCAGTAATGTAGGAACTCCTATTTTAAGTCCGTCAATCCAGGGACCTACCTCCCTGACCAAAGAGAAAACCTGATCTGACGAAGGAACATCAGCCGCCAATATTATAGCGTAATCTTTCATAACAGTCTCATCGCCATCCTGATGCCTTGCCATTGGAGTCTCGCAGGATTTCCTTTGCGAATGTGACTTTTCTGGGACACTTGTACCGGGAAAGGTATTCCTTGCAGAATCTTATTATTTCACGATCCTCGGGCATGGCTCCATGTTCAGGGACTACTATCGCTTCTATAACCTGTCCTCTCATCAGATCATCCACACCGACCAATGCGACGTCTGCAACCTGGGGATGCCTGATTAAAATTTCCTCCACTTCCTGGCAATAGACATTGAAACCAGCAGTTATTATGAGGTCCTTTTTGAGACCGGTCAACGTGAGATACCCCTCATCATCCAGCTTGCCAATGTCACCCGTATAGAGCCATCCGTTCCTGATGACTGTGGCGGTTTCTTTAGGTTTTCCATAGTACCCAAGCATAACGTTGGGACCCTGGATTGCAACTTCCCCTTCCATAAATGGGGCCAGAGGTTTCCCTTCATCATCATGAATTTCAATTCTTACATGAGGTATGGGTTTTCCAACAGAGTGGGGTTTATTGGGAATCTTGATGCTATTCCAGGACACCACCGGAGATGCCTCCGTCAAACCATAGCCATGATAGACATCTATGCCGTACCGGGCGGTGAATTTTTGATAAATTTCATAAGAAAGGTGAGCACCGCCACTAATAGCAATCTTTATTGAGGTCAGATCCAGATCCTTGCAGGAAGGGTGATAAAGCAGGCCATAATAAACCATGGGAACGAGTCCGCACCAGGTAATTTGTGCCTTCTTCAACCACGGAATCAGTTTCGGAAAATCAACCTTTTCCACCAAATAAACACTTCCTTCAACTTTCTGGGTTCCCAAAAGGTTTGTGGACGCGCCGAAAGCATGGAACAGGGGGATAAGCGCCAAACCGCGCGTTTCTGGTCCAACCTGGGCTATGTCTCTGAGCAAATCCGAGTTGGTATCAAGGTTATGATGAGTCAATGTGGCGCCTAACGCTTTACCGAGGAGCCCGGCAGTAAAAATGATTACCGCAGGGTCATTCCTGTCCATGTTCACTGCCGTGAATTTATCCGAAAAGTCTTTTAGAATTTCCCCAAAAGACACGGCGCCCTCGACGGGAGTGGCGCTAATTACTAGCTTGAGGTAGGTGGATGCGTCCTTAATGCTGCTAATTTTAGGGAGTTGCTCGGCTCCACATACTATCGCCGAAGGTTTGCTCTCAGCCATGTAATGGCTGAGTTCATACGACGTAGATAGCGGATTTAGGGTTACCGTTATTGCGCCAACCCTGATTGCGGCGTAGTAACAGATTACAAATTCGGGACGGTTTCCCATCAACGTTAGAACTCTGTCACCTCTTTGTATGCCTGCTTTGACAAAAGCATTGGACAGTTTATTTATGGAGGACAGAAGACCGCCATAGGTTATGGTTTGTTCTTCAAACACTAAAGCAGGTTGATCGGGCCTGTTACTGGCGGCTTTGTCTATTATCTCGCTAAGGTTCATCGCAACTCCGGTCTTTCATGTTTTAATTCCCCGTTAAACTAGCATCACATCGTTGCTAAATCAACTTTCAACATCAAGAAAAAACTAGAATTCAGACACAGTTTGCCAAAATTTGTCCAAATGTAAAATCAAGACTGCAAATTTCAAGGATTCACGCCATCATTTTTTCATTTTATGGTAAGAATGATAACCGTAGTAAGCTAGTAAAGAAAAATTAATTTTCAGGCGCTTGAGCCATCTAAATGCTGGGAACAAAAACACGCCAGGTAGACAATGCCCGCTCATTGGTTAAACCTGGCTTTACAGGAACCGGACAACAATGGGTAAACTGTATCTAATAGTAGGCGGACGCCGTAGCGGCAAAAGTGATTTTGCCCTGAAATTTGCGGAATCCTTCGCCGGTCCACACGCTTTTTTAGCAACCTGCCCGTTCATAGACGGGGAAATGGAACAAAGGATCAGAAAACATCAGCAGGAAAGGGACACATCGATTTGGTCTACGATAGAAGAAGAAATTCAACTATCAGGTATCATCAGGCAAAATGAGAAATTTAACTTGTTCCTGATTGATTGTGTGACCTTGTGGATCAATAACCATATATTTCAGGCCAATGAACGCGGGCATACATTCTTGGAAGAGGATTTGACTAGAGAGGTAAACAGCTTGCTCAACGTTTGCGCTGAAATAAGGGCAGACGTGATACTTGTAAGCAATGAAACCGGTTTGGGGGTGGTTCCTGACAACCCCGAGACCAGGTTCTTTCTTGACTTGCTGGGCAGATGCAACCAGATCGTAGCCGCTAGATCAGAAGAAGTTTACATGGTGTCGTGCGGCATTCCAATAAAAATAAAGAAAGGCAATTCTTAATGAGTTTTCTCGATCAAACGATTCAGAAAATACGTCCACAGGATTCTGGGATTCGACTCCTTGCGAAAAACAGGCTTGATCAATTGACAATGCCACATTGGGCTTTGGGTCGTCTGATGGATCTTGCGATGGACCTGGCTGGAATATACCGGACACTGAAGCCCAGGATCGATTTACGCGCGATTGTGACAATGGCCGCTGATCACGGGGTAGCGTTAGCAGGAGTCAGCAAATATCCACGAGAAGTAACATGCCAAATGGTAAGAAATATTGTTAACGGAGGCGCTGGAGTAAATGCCCTGTCCAGAGTCTCCAACACTCACGTTGTTGTTGTTGATGTTGGTGTGGCTGGAGATTTAAGCGATCTTGCAAGAGAAAAAAAAATAATTTCCAGAAGAATTGGATCAGGCACAAACAATATGCTGGAAGGTCCCGCCATGACTCGGGAACAGGCGGTGGAGTCAATAGAAGCAGGTATTGAGGTTGTGCTGGACTTGGGGGAACGCTTTGACATATTTGGAACAGGAGAAATGGGCATAGGGAATACAACTCCCAGTAGCGCCATTACTTCAGTTCTGGTTGGTATACCTGTCCGTGAGGTTACAGGTAGAGGTACTGGAATCGATGATGGTCAATTCAATCATAAAGTGTCCGTGATAGAAAAGGCCCTGGAATCGAACAAACCGGACGTCTCCGATCCTATTGACGTTCTTTCCAAGGTGGGAGGGTTTGAAATCGGGGCGATAGCCGGCCTGATTTTGGGTGCGGCATCTATTGGTAAGCCAGTAGTTGTCGATGGTTTCATCTCTTCCGCAGGAGCGCTTCTGGCCCAAGCAATTTGCCCATCAAGCGCAGATTATATGATAGCGGCCCACAAGAGTGTTGAGCAAGGCCATCAGGCTGCGCTAGGGAAGCTTGGGAAAAGACCGCTGCTAGATCTTGAAATGAGGCTCGGAGAGGGCACAGGAGCAGCTCTGGCGATGTCTTTAATAGAAGCGTCGATAAGAATTCTTACGGAAGTCGCTACTTTTGACGAGGCCGCTGTTTCAAAAAATGACGAAGCGCATTGACAAGTCAGGGCGCATAAATCGCGCCCTGAGCCTGTCAAAAAAATTTTTTCACATGGGAAACAGGGAAGGTATCCTTTGGGCCGCCATGATGTCACCGGAGGCCCTGAGCTTTCCTGTCATGAAGGCGGTCATGCCATTGAGGGTTCCATTGCACATTGCCAACCAGTCCACATCAGCCATTGTCAGGGAAACTGAAGGACTCGCATGTACACCTTTTTCGACTTTGCATGATCCTTCCCTGACGCTGACATTCCAGTCACCAGCCTGGTCTCCACTGATATGGAACTGAAATACCAGGTCCAGTCCTGTAGCTGCATCTGCATTGAAAACCTGAGGCATTTTCTCAAAAACATCTTCAACAGAAATAAGGGTCATAATAATCTCCTATTCTAACTGGCTCCACCCTTTACCGGTCTGGCGCCATTCAAAAAAACCTGCAATAAACCCGTAGCGATACGCTGCTTTTGGGCTCTACTTTTCAGTGGCTGATTTTCAAGAACCATTGCTGAAATGAAACTTTCTATTGCCCCAAGGAATATATAGGTCAAATACCTTGGCTTAATATCAGATCTCAACAGCTTTTGATATTGGGCCCTGGCCATTAAACTCTCAATCCTGGACAAAAACACCTTAAACCAGTGGAGTCTGGCAGGTGTCAGGTTGGATGCCGACCTGGATATCTCCGTGATAAATATATGCACCAGATCTGGTCGTTTCTGGTATTGATCCAGAAAATAAATGACTAATGCTCCAAGCTGATCCTCTACTCCTGACTTATGAATCTCCCACTCTTCCATCAAAGCAAAAAGGTCTGTCCACCATTCCTTTAATATGGCGTCAAAAAGATCAGCCTTGCTCTTGAAATAGTGATAAACCAGTCCGTAGGATATTCCGGCTGTCTGTGCTATGTCCGTAATGCGCGCCTGATGAAAACCTCTCTCGCGAATTACCCGACACGCGGATTCCAGAATGACCGACTCTTTGTCTTTTCGTGACTCTGTAGAACTATCATTGCGAATCATCTGAGTTGGGTAACATGTTTTGATTGACGTGTCAATCAGTTATTTCATCAATTCTTATCTCTAGTTAAAGTTACATCGGCATGGATGGAATCAAGCCTGTTTCTGATGGCGGACAGAAGCTGAAACTGGGAAAACGGTTTTGTCAGCACGGTATGTATCCCCATTGATTTTGCTTCGCCTATACTTATGTCGGCAATAAATCCTGTAAGTATTATTATTGGGATATCGGGCCTGATTTTAATCAGTTCGCTCGCAAGAAACAAGCCGGTCATTTTGGGCATCGTCATGTCCGTCAGAACCATATCAAAAGCGTAAGGGGTATTTCGAAAAACGCTTAAGGCCTCCAAGCTGCCGTAAGCGCTGGTAACATGGTATCCGAAAGGTTCCAGCATTTGTGTTATGGTGTCAACCACCGAAACTTCGTCATCGACAAGCAATATTCTCTCAACCCCCCTGAGGAGAATCTTTTTATGTTCATCAATCTGATTTGAAAGGCGGTTTGCAACTGACAATTTCATGCGGAAAACAGGATTTGGCCTTTCATAATCACTCGGAATGTCTTGCAACATGGCTCTCGAATTCTGGATATTCCCTTCGCGAGGCATGCCTTGGTTTGCTTCAGAAGGTATCGATTTACGGGATTGGCCGGCAAGTTCATTAGACCTTAACTTCTCATGATTATGGTCTAAAACTGTCATTTCCAGCATGATAGCGTTTCCGTCAGGGCCAACCTCAGATGGTAGGGAAGCTCCAGATTTAAAAACTGAATCATCCTGAAGAGTTAACAGAACAGGAAGGTCAAGTTTGCTAACATCTTGGGAGAACATTGTCAAATCGGCAGCCATTTCCTTTCGGACGCCATCGTCAAAAAAAACGTATACATCCAGATTTGTTTCTATTTTTTGGAAAATATTTATGTGGCTCGGCAACGCGCTTCTCATGAAGTCTATCATTTCATCAACTATCGATGACAATTGAGTCAAGTCGCCCTTCGACTGATTGGGAATTGCGTTCGGGAGAAGTTGTTCAATCAGTTTTCTGGCTCGCCTGGAGGCCTGCAATATTTTCTGCAGACTCCTGAGTTGCATTTCATTGGCGTCTGAGCTGTGAAACATGAGTTGAGCGCAGCCCGTTATTATCATCAGTATGTTGTTAAAGTCGTTGGCTACGCTGCCTATCACGGAGTTAAAATGCTCGATGTTCTGCGCAGGGAACTTTTGTGATTCGATCTTTTTGTTTTGGGAGACATCAGTAAAATCAATTCTCAGACCTGACTGCCCATCAACTATCACCTTCTTGTCCCTCCCAATGACAGGCAAAGCTGATCCATCACTTTTTTGTAATATCAGCTCGAAAGATGACTCGTTCACCTGGGAGCGAAGCCTGGCTTTAAACCTTTCCCGTAAATCGTTGCGGAAATCGGAATGATAAATTTTCCAATGAGCCATCCCGACTAATGTTCCTTTAGGATAACCAAGCATTTCGTGCAATCGGGCATTCGCATAAACAATTCTTGACCCCGCTATTAATAGTGATCCATCAGCATGATCCTGACCAAAATCATTTTGCGAATCATCTGTTTGTGATTGAAACAGTTCCTTC
>CAITZA010000303.1 GCA_903896745.1 uncultured Desulfomonile sp.
ACTGTGTGTGTCCGGAAGGCGATTGGAATCGAAGAAAAGTCTTGACTTATTGGCAATCATTCTTCTATGCTCCGTTGCACCGCATCCGGATTATTTATTTTTTCTTCTTGTGCGTGATTGGAGGGTTGACGGTTCCCCTGTTCCGGGAAAACTTTTCCGGTCTGCGGTTTCCCGGAACAGGGATATACACTCTCAACAGATTTACGCTCCTCTTTCTAACAGTCTTGAAAAATAATCCCCAAAACATTTGGCCGGTTACCTTATTAAAACATGAAAACGCCTGGTTTCATAACGCCCCGGCTTGTGCGATGCAGGGGCTTTCCCCGTTACTATTGAGGACAAAATGAACAAAAAAATCATATATGCGATCTTGTGCGCACTGATTCTGGCAGGTCAACTCCTTTACGCCGAGGCTCAACAACAGAGTCAAAGCCGTACAGGCGAAAATCAATATGCGCCACGCGAAATCCCCGCGAGGACTATCCCTGTCCCGAACACTGTGAGTAAAGAACTCCAGAAAGCCGTAGCCCAACCGCCGGATGCCACTCTGGGCTCCTCACCCGCCAACAATGATGAATGGCGAAAGTTAGTCGTTCAAAAATCGGAGATGAATGTCAAACCGTTCACAGTTATGCGTGAGATGTTTCCAGTGGATATCGAGACAGTGACCATTTCCGGAGTCAAGGCTCAGGTTGTCACGCCGCAAAATATCCCGACGGAAAACTCCAATAGGGTTCTGATACATCTGCGCGGTGGCGGATATGTTTTCAATGGTGGACAGTCCGGAATCGGTGAAGCTATCCTGATGTCCTATCATGGCAAGTTCAGGGTAATCTCCGTAGATTACAGAATGGCGCCGGACTTTCCTTACCCCGCGGCGCTTGAAGACGCTGTTAATGTGTACACGCATGTGTTGAAGACCAGTGATCCGCGGAGAGTCGGAATTTTCGGGACATCCGCCGGCGGGGGATTGGCCGCAGCTACCACGCTCAAATTGAGAGAGTCCGGATTACCTCTACCCGCAGCTTTAGGACTCGGGACGCCGTGGGCGGACCTTACCAAATCCGGTGACACCCTTTTTACCAACGAATTTATAGACAATGTCATTGTTACTAGCGAAGGCATGCTTACGGGATGCGCCAGACTCTACGCAGGCGCAAATGACATGAGAGATCCATACGTATCACCGGTATACGGCGACTACACAAAAGGATTTCCCCCAACCATACTGACAACCGGAACCAGGGATCTGTTTCTTAGCGATACAGTGCGCATGAACCGAAAACTTTCTCAGGCTGGTGTCACAACCCGCCTGCAAGTCTTTGAAGGTATGTCTCACGCTCAATACATAAGCGCCTTCACGGCGCCGGAGTCAAAAGAAGCCTTTGTTGAAATTGCAAAATTCTTCGACAAACACCTGGAACGCTAGAAATGAGCAATAAAAAGGTCCGATAATGGAGAGCGCATGATAATAACACGCACCCCGTTACGTATAAGTTTCTGTGGAGGAGGCACCGACCTGCCTTCATACTACACGCGAGAGCAGGGAGCGGTAGTCAGCACGTCTGTGAACAAGTACATCTACATTACCATCAATCGGCTGAGCCGTTATTTTAACCATAAGATAAGTCTGAAATACTCACGCACCGAGCTAGTAAATTCGGTGGACGAGGTGCGTCACCCCATCATCAGGGAGGCCATGAAGCTTACCGGGGTGACTGAAGGTGTTGAGATTACATCGATGGCCGATATACCTTCAGGCACGGGGCTTGGATCATCAAGCTCATACGCGGTAAGCTTGTTGCACGCGCTTCACTCGTTTAAGGGTGAGGCTGTTTCCGCCGGTCGCCTTGCTGAGGAGGCCTGCAGGATTGAGATAGAGCTACTTGGTGACCCCATCGGAAAACAGGATCAATACATTGCCGCTTACGGAGGAATATGCCATATCAGGTTCAACCCCGACGAATCGGTGTTCGTTGACCCTGTCATCTGCTCCTACGCCACAAAAAGGGCGCTTCTTGACAACCTCGTAATATTTTTTACGGGTGGCGTCAGGCGAGCCGGCGACATTCTCGAAGTACAAAAAGCCACCACACACCAGAAAATGGACGTCCTGCGCAAAATGAAGGATCTATGCGTCGATATGCTAGATGTGTTAAGGGACGCTCGTTCACTTAGCAAATTTGGCGAGATACTTCACGAAGGCTGGAAACTCAAGAGAAGCCTGGTTGAAACAATCAGCAACGACTCGATCAACCACTATTATGAGGAAGCCAGAAAAGCCGGCGCAATTGGCGGAAAGGTTCTTGGAGCGGGCGGGGGCGGTTTCCTGCTGTTTTACGTTGAACC
>CAITZA010000304.1 GCA_903896745.1 uncultured Desulfomonile sp.
CAATTCTCCCGAGTCAACAACCGATCAATCATCGTGTTGAAAACGGATTCAACTTTTTCCTCAAAATCCGACTGTATTTCAAAACCGTCAGTAAATTCGGCGAAGGCCCATCTTCCAAATGTGCCATGGTTGTTTACACCCGGTACCCAGTAAGTCTCCATCGTCAGTTTCTTGACTTTAGTGTCCCCGGGTCTGAACCCCTAGCACAGTCCACTTCCTCTACAACTCCAATTTTCGCGACAAAAGCCGCTGCGATCGGTACGAAGCTGACTTCACAACCGCTCAGGTTGCATACCCATAGATCCATTGGAGCCTCCCGATTCAAAATGGCTCCTGTTTGTCAAAACAAATTCGACTCGTCGCGACATTTTTAAAATTCTGTCAAAAAAATGGTATTACGTGGCGTTCAACCTCCCATAATACTGCTCTAACTTTTCCTCACACAATCGCTCAATTTCCGCTTTTTCGTTCTTACCTAAAGCCTTCCAAACAGCCTCATCCACCTGAATAACACCCAGCGTTTTAGTATGCCGGAGCATCTGCATATCCTCAAACCGCTTGAACGGGTTGACCAGAATATTACGCTCGGCTTCCTTGTCGGTGTAGCCGCCCTTAGCGTAGATACTATTTGCCTTTTCCACTGCAAGCCCAGCAGTGCGACGGTTCTCATAAAACTCACGAAAATACGTTACAACATCGGACAACTTGGCCCTACCTTTTTCATCGGCAAAGAGCAAAACAGCTTTCATCAGCACGGGCTTGTAGGAATAGCTCATGTCCATCTGCCGCACCATATCCAAAAACAAATCCTTGCGGTTGTCGTCGGTGATAACCGTCCAGCTGAATTGTTCGGCGTACCGCTCCAGCGTTTCCGGCTTGAAATACTTAAAAGTCCGGCTCTCACTCATAGGGACAACCAAATCTGGCACAAGTAATCCCTCACGCACATACCGCTCAACAGTTTCACTCTGCACGTCCACACGGCGTACAAACTCCATCTGACTAAGCATTCCGGCGGCCTCTTCCTGCCAGTTGAAGATGTCAACAAGTTCATAATCGGTGGCGTCAACTGGGTAATCTATGACCGCCTCCGGCTTATCGCCTTTGGCGTATAGACTTTCCTCTGCGGTACGCTGCGCTTGTGGCGCAAGCACTAATTTGCCGGGCTTGTAGTCTTTGAGTTGGAATAGCCGGTGCATTGAATAGGGCATGTTGTACTGGCTGGCGTTGTCCACGAAGTCAAACACCATGAGGCTTTCTTTACCTTCGGCCGTACGCATACCTCGCCCGATCTGTTGAGTATACAGCACCTTCGACATAGTTGGGCGTGCCATGAACAGCACTTCAGTCTGCGGACAGTCCCAACCCTCGTTAAGCAGGTCGCAGGCGCACAGCACCTTAATCTCGCCGATCTCAAATTTGGCGAGTATTTCTCTACGCTCCGACGATTTCATGCCCCCTGAAATGGCAAAAGCAGAAACGTCCTGCTCTCTGAAAAGCTCTGCAATGTGCTCGGCATGTTTAACCGATGCACAGAATACCAACGTTCGCTTATTCTTCACATATTGCAGCCATGTGTTGGCAATCAAACGATTGCGCTCTGGCACATAAATTTTGCTTTCCAACTCACGGATATAATATTTCACGCTATTGAAGCGTACCTTGGTCAAGTCAATGTTTGTATGTATTCGAATACAGCGGACAGGCGCCAGCTCGCCTATTTCTACCGCTGTTTTAATGTCTAGTTTATGGGCAGTACGCTTGAAAATATCAAGAATAACCGTGTTATTGTCGGTACGTTCCGGCGTTGCGGTCAGACCGAGGGTAAACTCAGGTTTGAAGTATGCCAGGACATTTTGATATGTATCTGCAGAAGCATGGTGAGCTTCGTCAATAATGAGATAACCGAAATCCTCAGGCCTAAATTTATCTAAATTGAGGGCAACACTTTGGATACTTCCACAGACCACATGGGCACTGGCTTGCTTGATGCTGTCCACATATTTACCGATCGTAACCTTGCCCCATAGCTTGCGGAAAGTTGTGGTCGCTTGCTCAACAAGTTCATGAGTATGTGCTAGAAATAGGGTTCGCTTACCGACAGACCTCGCATCGATCACCGCCGTCAACGTTTTACCGGTGCCGGTGGCATGATAGAGCAGAGCAATTGTTTCGTGTTTCATGCGCATATCAAACAACGCCTGCAATGCGGACTTTTGGTGTTCCTTCAGCTCTAAGTTTTGTGCATTAATGGATTTGCCCCTCTGATTGGGCAGATAGTCCTCAATTTCCTTGAACCTAGGGTGCGTGCCAAGGAAAACACGCAGTTCATCTTTTACCGTATCGGGCTGCGTTTGCAACTGACGCATCGCCCAACGGTACACATCCCAGCCCAAATAAATCATACTGTTTTGTTTGAGTAGATCATCATAATACTTGCTTTGGGAGATAACGGATTTATTATGCGACGCCTCATCGTCAATTTCGATAACTACACGCCGTGTGCCATTCTCAATCACAAAATCAGCAAAGCGATAGTTTTGGTAAATGTCGCAAAAAGGGTATTGCGAATAGAGATACCCCGCTTTTTCGGCTCCAAAGGTATCTGCAAACAGTTCTATAAACAAATCTTCGGCAGTGCTGCGGGATACTGAATGGTAAGGCATAAGAGTCTCCTCTATTACTCTATTACTTCTTTCAGCAGTATTTTTTCGCTAAAACCGCCGCGCTCGTTATGCTTTTTCATTCTAAGACCATTAAAATCCTCAATATTGACACCTTTATGGGCAAGGATGGCGTGCATGACCTCGCCAATGTCGGCGAGTTCCTCAACGCTTCCAGTTTCAAAGTATTCTTGAACCTCTTCCAGTAGCTTTTCGTTCAGCTTGGCTATGTACTGCTCGTCCGACAATGTTTCGCAGATGCAAATTTTCCCTGAATGCTCGATAATCTGCGGGATTTTATCTCGAACGAGTTTGTTGTAGGTAACGATTTTCATGATTTTTCCATCCTTTCACACCTTGTCGGAAGTGTCAAAACGAAAAATATCCCAATCCTTGCTCAAATCCTCCAAAGTCTGAGAAGCTTGGTAATTGAGAAATTGATTTGAGCCCCGTGATCGGACTACTCCCGAACAATTTTACGCTTTCTTACACATCTTGAAGATGATCACAACACGGGGTATCATGAATTGATGTGGTAATGACTGGAACACGGATTTAATGGCGCATCTAATGTCGTCAGCCGGGCATAAGCTTGCCGCAAGGGCCAAAGATTAAGAGGTTAAGATGCTGAAATCAGAGCTTGATCAGATCATAGCCAATGGAGAGAATTCGGGAGTTGAATTCAAACGCGACGATTGCCGCCCCGAACAATTGGCTAGGGAAATTGTGGCAATGGTCAACCTGAATGGTGGAATGGTCCTGCTTGGCGTTGAAGATGACGGCAAAATTAGTGGAATCAACCGCAAGAATCTCGAAGAATGGGTCATGGACACGGTAGTTTCCAGAAAAATCCATCCCTTGATGCTGCCATTTTACTAAGAAATACAGAATGATGATGAAAAAAGAGTTGCTGTAATTTCCTTTACCCAAGGGGTAGCTAAACCTTACGTATTACGGCACAACAACAGGGAAGACATTTATATTCGAATCGGCGGCACGTCTAGATTGGGCGCCCGGGAACAGCAGGCCAGGCTTTTTGCTTCTGGAGGTTTGCTTCATACTGCATTATTGCCGGTTTCTGGAACAACAGTGGATTCTCTGGATGTGGATCGAATCGAAGATTATCTGCGAAACGTAGTAAAGGATCCTGAGATCCCCGCCAACGGATCGGGTTGGGAAAAGAGGCTTTGCAATCTTGGTTTCATGTCTGATGTTCGAGAGATCAGGCCGGCAGCCTCGATTGCAGGACTGATGCTTTTTGGATACTTGCCGCGCAAATTTGTTAGACAGGCCGGTATCAGACTAATGGTTTTCAACGGCCCGGACAAGGATTACCAGGCCCAGTTGGATGAAATTCTTGATGGGCCAATGGTGGGTAGGTGGAAAGAAACCGGTGATGAGGTTAGACGACTGATATCGCCAGGCGTCATCGAAGATTGTCTGCGAATGATGCGGCCATATATCAGTCAAGAAACCGGCGTCATCGAAGATCAGTTGAGACGTGACAGGGTTTGGCGCTACCCGGTTGAGGCGCTAAGAGAAGTAATGGTCAACGCTTTGGCTCATCGCGACTGGACCCGGTCCGTAGACATCGAAGTCTCCATTTATTCGGACAGGCTCGAAGTGATAAGCCCAGGGGCGCTTCAGAATTCCATGACGGTGGAAAAGATGATTGCAGCTCAGCGTTCCCCCAGAAACCCTCTAATAGTAGAAGTCCTGAGAGATTATGGATATGTGGATGCCCGTGGAATGGGGATCAGAACCAAGGTGATTCCGCTGATGCGTAGGGAAAATGGAACAGACCCCGTCTTTGAGGCCACGGATGACTTTCTGAAAACAACACTGTTCAGCGGAATAACCAGATCATGAGAATAATGGGTTTCCTGATAAGTGATTGCGACAGATAAAAACCTTAATG
>CAITZA010000305.1 GCA_903896745.1 uncultured Desulfomonile sp.
ACCAGCATAATGGACTGGAGCGATGACCTTTGTCCTTGGACCTATGGCAGACTCTATGAGCCGCTCATCCATGTTTAGTGTGTCGGAACGAATGTCCACAAATACCGGCGTGCCTCCTCGAAGAGCAAACGCGTTGGCAGTAGAAACGAACGTAAAACTAGGCATGATTACTTCGTCTCCAGGCGTCAGGTCACACAGCATGGCGGCCATCTCCAGAGCGGCTGTGCAAGAATGGGTCAGTAATGCCTTGTGACATCCAAGATGTTCTTCAAGCCATTGTTCGCACATTCCTGTGAACGGCCCCGCTCCTGAAAGTCTCTGGTACTTGAGAGTCGCCTCTGCAATGTAATACAGCTCTTTACCGACGATAAATGGCCTGTTAAAAGGTATTATATTCAATACCGCCCCCCGTTAGGTTCATGGCCCAAATTTTTCGTTTAGAACGTCTGGCAGGATTCAGACATGAGTTTTACGCGCGATACGAAAAACAGGTGAATTCGTCTGCACATCAATGTTCCCCCCATTAAGGATGCTGTCTGTGTTTTTTCAAATATGGCCGGTTTCTGGAAAGTTTCGGTTTCACCGAAGGTCTTTAGCAAAAATAGCACTACTTTTCAGAAAATCAAGATTTTTTTCATGTCCATTAGCGAGATTGAATTTGGGCTTCATTTCTGTAGTCCACTATTTCCTTGGACTTTCTATAATCTGGATGCTTTAGACGCCAACACAATTATGTCAGAAGCAAAGCGTGGAAACCGGGAGGCCAAAGAAACGACGGCCTGTCTATAGCTAACGTTGTTCTCAAGTTTGTTGAACCACCTGAATCGATTGCGGAAAATTCTGAAAGCATTCACATCGATAATCTTAAAACCACAACCGACTATCTCGTTAACCAGGGTATTGTATGAATAGTAGTTTATTCTCGTGGCCCTGACCGCCTTCTTCCAGTCTGTCTGGCAATCCCACGCAATGGATTCTTTTGCCTGCGCCCACCTGCGGATAATCCGTTTTATGCCGGCGGCCAGGTTCGGTGTTAGCGAAACCGGATTGTAGACGATGAGCCTTCCAGATTCCTTCAGAACTTCATGAAACCGCGCGAGCAACATTTCGCTGTCTGGCATATACATGAGCACTTCATTACATATAACAACATCGAAACAATCAGACCTGAAAGGTATTCCGTTGACCAGGTTCACCTGGCACAAACCCGCATAAGAATCAACCTGTTGAGCCTGAGTCAATTCATTGGACCACAAGTCCAATCCATACCATTCCAGTTTTTCGACTTCACGGCAGAAAAGGCCAAGATTCCCCGGCCCACAACCCACATCCAGGACTCGAACCGGCGTCGAGAATCGGGTTGATATCTCTGCTAACTTCTCCTTTATGTATCCAAAATGAGCATATTTGAGCCTGGAATTAATTCTTTGAAGTAAGGCTTTTATATCTTTATCCAATAAGTTTAACCTCAGTCATTATGTCATACAGCTTATACTATGACGTTAAGCCAGAGTCAAATTCGCCCGGCGATCTGGTACCCGTGGAAAAATGAATGTCCCCATGTTCCCGGCGCCTATGTTCGCCTGGTCACGAGTCAGATTCCTATGGTGAGTCTTTTCATGGTCATATTTTCAGGGAAGGATTATTAACTGCGGTTCAAGACAATGTCTCAAACCGCAGTTGATTGCAGGTGTAATGCCTGGAGTTGTTTTCTGCAGCTACGACTTC
>CAITZA010000306.1 GCA_903896745.1 uncultured Desulfomonile sp.
CCCTGCTTGCTACAGAGGCTCTCCACAAGGCTGGAATTACAATCTGGAAAAATGAACATCTCTTTTAGGGTTGCTGAGTGTCTGGCAATAAATCTGGCGTAGAAATCAAATGTGGGTATGAGAATAGAGCGACGTCCCAAACGCCTGGCTACCTCAAAAAGATAATCCGTCAATTCCTCTTGGGGTATAGCTGGCGAGAGTCTGGGGAAATAAAAAGTGTCCGAATACCTCGAAAAGCTGGCTGACGCCCTGGGATGACTAATCATGGAATAGACAGGAACCCCGAGACGTCCAAGGCTTCTGATGATCCCTAAACCCACATGGGAATCTTCTTCATTTTTCAGGATGACAACAGGTGTCGAAAAATCGTAGCCATTGAAAACCGCATTGTCCTGTTTAATCATTTAATTTTGCCTTTTCTCATAAAATGTGTTTCCACGCATTTACAATCACTGAAACAGAATGCGTTCCGGGCAACCCGATTTATTTTAAACAGACAATACCTGTTCACTACGTAAGTGATTTCAAGGGAATCATAATGCGGGGATGACCTTTTTCAAAAGCCTCTCACATCTTTTAATAACGCCGTTTCCGCCAGGTTGACAACAAATTTGTCACCAACCCGGCGTAATCATCTCCGATCTTTTCCCATGCAAAGTTTTTTTCCGCCATATTCCGAGCGTTCAGCCCCATTTGCGCCAGTGTTTCATGCGGCGTCTGAACGGCTTCATCCATAGCCCGAGCCAAGTCCTCTGAGGACGCCTCGCAAACAAAACCGCAGTCATATCTCCTCACATATTCGGCAGTCTCATCTACGTCGGTCACAAGAACAGGCCGTCCCAGCGACGCATATTCAGCAAATTTGGTGGGGAAAGCGGCCCTTGACGCAATGTGGGGAGGACGCGGGGACATTAATACCCCAACTGATTTCATCTTTTCTACCATCAGGGCCCGATCCATTTTATCCAGTAATTCAACCCGGTCACCATAAGTGTTCCTGAATGCCTCTTTCCAGTCAGCCTCATATTCACCAAAACCGACCAGAAGGATTCTGGCATGTTTGTTTTTCATCCTGCCGATGGCTTCAAACAGATACTCCGTGCCCTGCCAGGTATGAAACGTTCCTATATAGCCAATCGGAAACTCAGGACTCTCCGGCATTTCAAGAAAACGGAACAAATTGAGATCTACCCCGTTCCTGACTACACTTACATTATTTTTTCCTGCCCCCTCTTTTATAAGGTCTTCCATCTGGTAAACCGACTGGGTAATAAAGTGGTGACAGGTGGCCATTGACATTTTATAAAGCAGCCATACCCTGAAGGAAGGTGATGTTTTCCTGCCGCCCGTCATCAGCGCTTTGGTTTGGGCAGACTGTGAGACTACATCCCCATGCATGTCCATCATGATCAATCCCGGCATGAGGACGCGCGTGAAAAAGAGAGCTTGGGCCGCCTCAGCCGCTCCACAGTAAATGAGGTCGTATTCGCGAAGCTTTTTCAGCCAGAGTGGCATAAAAAAGGAGCGTGTAGTTTCAGTATCCAGTGGCCAGTGATCTTCCATGAAGAAATAGTCGCAGTGGAAACCTCTTTCTTCGAGGAGTCTGGCAAGGTTCATCACACGAAAGGTATAAGCCGAGGTGGATTTGGCGCTCTGGGCCGAAAGTATTAATATGCGTGACTGCAAGACCTTACTCCTGTAAAATGGATGATGCGCCATTAAGAAAACACTGCGTCAGATAGCTGACAAACGTTCAATAATGATCTGCCAATGTTACTCCAGAGAGAATTTAGCGGCGCATGTTACGCAAACCTGCAGTAAACAGTTTGCATAAATAGTATGAACCTGTTGTTAAAGAACACCAAATACCGAATAAAACAGTAACGAGTCAAAAAATGCCATCTTGTAACCTTCAATTTATAGGAGACATATCCCTCGACAGATATCTTTCGGAACCGGAATCCCGACAAAAGCTTCAGGAAACATCCCAATGGCTTTCGCGACAAGTTCCTGAGGCTGACGTTCGAGTGGTTAACTGGGAATCACCTCTCGAAGGGGATGAAGGTCAACATGAAATGGATAAGCCAATAGTGGGCACAAACGTTGAAGCGGCCAGAAGTTTTCTCAACTTCAGGATAGATGTCGCATCCATGGCTAACAACCACATCTTTGATTTTAAGGGTTCAGGCCTTAGAAATACAATACAATTTTTGGAAAATAATTCCGTGAAAACAGTCGGTGTTGGTAACGACCCGGCAAGGGCATACAATCCCCTAAATATCCAGATCAATGAACTGCCGCTAACATTTATTTCGTACGTTGGGCGCGATACAAATCCGCCTCCTGAAGAACCAGATATGTACGTCAATATACTGGAACCAGAAAAGGTATTGAGAACGGTTCGCAAGCTCGTAAAAAGAGACAGAAAGATAATCGCCAATTTTCATTGGGGCCAGGAATACGACGCATATCCCAGCCCTCGACAGAGGAGTTTCTGCAGGGAAGTTATCGAAGCCGGCGCTATGGTGGTAGTGTGTCATCACTCCCACCGACTGCAGGGACATGAACAATGGTTACACGGTCATATTTTCTACGGTCTCGGGAATTTCATGTTCGGACTGGACTTGGGCGAATCCTGGCCGCTGTTCACAAATCCCACCGCAGTGGCATACTGTTCCATCAATGATGACATGGTCACAAACGCGGGCATGATTCATTTCAACCAGTTGGCAGGCCAGATGACAAAACCTGATCCGATGAAGGCATACGCAATGGAGAAGCGACTGTGCCGGCCACTTGCTCTCTCGGACGGTTTATACGGCAAATTCTGGAAACTCATGAACATCTATCATCTCATATATGAGAAACCCGTTGACGCTTTTCAGCGTCGAGGACCTGATGCTGTATTCAAGATCAATATTGATCATGCAAAGAGTTTGCTCAGGGCGTTGTCTTTTGGGAAGCTCAAAAGCCCCAGGAGAAAAGACTCATGAGAAAAATATCCGTCATTCTGGTATCGTGGATTTTGAGCCTTCTGGCCACAGGGGTAGCCATGTCCCAATTACCAGCGGTCAGCGCTGAGGATGAAAAGGATAATATTGAAGGCACCAACTTCACGATTGTTCCAAGATCGAACTACCATAGATCATACTGGATCATAAGGATCAAGGACGGTGAAATAATAGGATATGCGCCGTGGGATATAGAGCGACGGAGGTGGACTCTTTTCAACCTGTATGGCCAGTACAGGGGTTTCCTCCAGGCGACACTAGGTGAACGCCGCATTGAGTATTACAAACAATATACCTGGTACGATCGGAACAACCGCTATCTGGGGGTTTTCATTGCCTCCATCGGCGGACACCCCAGAACAAAGGATTACCAATTCGGCGAGCTTGGAGGTTCGCTTGACCTTTATAATATCGGAGATATGCCGCTAAGACCATACCAGTTACTGTTTGATATTGATCCCAACAAGAGCTATCGTCCAATGGGAATAGATACATCTATTGTTCCCAGGTTACCAAGGGGTAGGTGATTCTCACATGAGACCACGTCGCTCACAACAGATCCCAATCAGGATCATAAAACACTTAAATGTGTGATTTAAATATGTTATGCTTATTACATCATGACATGATATACAATTAGATGATTCCATATTTTATATAATATTTATATCACACGATAATCATAAGAATGTTTTCCAAAAATACATTGTAATTATGATGGAGCTTGTTATATAATAGCTCCAAGCTAACTATAA
>CAITZA010000307.1 GCA_903896745.1 uncultured Desulfomonile sp.
CAATGGCATTTCCTCAGCTTCCACAATTAGAGAGCCGAATTTGTCCAGACTCACATCAGACAGCTTAAGGTTGCGCATTGGGTCATTGTTGATCTTTCCAAATATTTTTTCGTTATAATCCGGTTCAAAATGTGGTTTGTTTACCCTGGTTTTATTCTTGGATGTTACCCCAGCCTTCTTGATAAAGTGGTTTGCGATTGCAGTCCGTATTGAGCCTTTAATTGAGCTCCCAGGTATGAACGGTATGTGAGTGACTTCACTTTTTATCATCCCATCAATTAGGAGCTGATTTCTGGGGTCCTTTGCCGTCATGACTCTTTTATAGGTACACAGGAGTGAACTACTTTCCACAGGAATACTGGCAAGTGCAAAGCTCTCCGCTTCGATGTTTTCCGCAATGAATGTGCGGATCTCGGCAAAGCTGTCAGATTCCATTATCTTTCGCAGATTTTCCTGCTCTGGAAAGGCGTTCATCCACTCTATTAGATTGATCGTGTAGAGCGTATTGTCCTTTATAACATAGCTGAAGGGGTCCATTTCCTGACCAGTCCCAATGTGAATGGGAGACAGTATATGCAGATTCACTTGATGAATTTCAGGATGGGATGTTTGCATATGATATGTCCTCGCTGATCTTAAACGGCAATGTCAATGGAACACCACAATGCCGGATTTGCTGATCCGAATGCACCTTGTTCAAAAGCTGTTTGTCTTTCAGGTCTTCCGTACAAAGAAAAACAGCTCCCGGCTCGTACATTAGTATCGGTCTCTTGAACGGTTTAGGGCTCCCCCCCGTTGGACTTGAGAGGGCAAAATCACCGCCCAACTTCCCAAATTTAGTCTTGAGACGATAGAAGGCATTGTACTTTTCTATGCCCGGGAAGGAGGCAAGTGATAAAGATAACCGGGCGTCAAAATCTCTAGAGTCTGAGAAGAGAACCTGATCAAAGGTATCATCTGCGCTGATCTCTAACTCACCCATACCGACCGTCTTGTCTGCACCATAGCCCGTCCTAGGGAGATAAAGCGTCAGAAAATCGTTTACAAAAGGAGTCAAATCCATCGAGTTCACCTCTACATATAGGTCCAGTTTGGTGCCTTCGTCATACCAGACTTTTTCCCGCTGAAATAGACCGCCACCTTCAGGCGAAACCGTACCACTCAGGCGGTTGATGGTATTCGATGCAGAAACCTCCTTTTTGAAATGCTGTGAAACCCCTTCTCCATGCCCATCTTTGTACTGTTTGAAAAAAGCCTCAAACACCCTCGGTTCGGAGTAGTTGTCTCTGAGCTCAATCCATTGATCGATTGTCAGGTGGTCTCGCTTTCCCCAAGCCTTGACATATGTCATTCCCAGAAAAAACTTCTCTTTATCCGTCATTTTCTTAGACAGAGTTTCGCTGTCGTCGATGAAATGGTTTTTCACAAAGCTTCTTATCATTTTCATTCTTGGAGGGGGAAGGGCCGGCCGGGGTAGTTGTCCCGATATGAATGCCGATGAAAATAGAACGGGCGCTTTCTTCCCTGCTCCGTAACACTCTAGAAAGTTCACGAGGAAATCTTGCCCCTTATCGTATCTGAGCGCCCAGCAGAAATGTCCAAAAATCGTATCGGACATCAGTGGGGTTATCAATGGAGATAAAGGTCTTATATTGTATCGGCAGATCATCCTTTGCCCTCCGCAGTTCAGTTAACGTCAATTGATTCAAGAAATGCATCATCCCGCTTTTCTTCATCGATGACGATTCCAGTAAACTTTATCTGTCCGCATCCGCGTGATCCGGCACCACCAAGGGCATCCAACTCCAAGAGCCTCATAGCCTTCAAAATTGTTGTGAAATAGGATTCTGGATCACCTTC
>CAITZA010000308.1 GCA_903896745.1 uncultured Desulfomonile sp.
GCCTCCTCGGCCCGCTTGCGCTCGGTGATGTCTGTGATGATGCCGCTCCATACCGCCGGTTCTCCCTCAGGAGCAGGGCTGGGTCTCGATAAAATCTTAATCCACTTCGTCTTTCCAGATGGCGTGACAATTCGAACCTCACAATCAAAATGAATGCCCTCTCTGTTTGCTCGAACATCCTCTTCATGAATCCGTGTAAGGTCCTCTGGATGAATCAAATTCCAGAACAAGCGCATGTCAATTAGTAGATTTTCAGGCTCCAATTCAAAAATTTCAGCACATCGACCGGCAATCCACAGGAACTGGTTGCTGCCATCTGGGTACATAACGTATTCATAGACTATAGCCGGTACTGTACGAGTAATTCGATCATAGCGTTCGATGGCATGGTCTAGCTCTATTGCAGCCCTCTTTTGGTCTGAAAGATCGATAATTGTTGCTATGGCTGTTCCATCGGGGCTTGGGGTATCAACTAACTGCATTATTATATGAGCATCGAAAACAGAGCCATCTTTTCGGAGGAGCCTGGAATCAGCCTCAGTGGCCGTGCCTATTTTCAAATCTGAGTAAAGTTGCTTTACAACACTTTCATATTCCTCTTGGGAAGTATAAAGCGTCCTAGCGTTCGGACTAAGGCACTCCGTTTGGGACTCAAATCCAAACATAGTCATCCAAGCTTCATTCACCCATTTCATTACCCCGCCTTCGGACATGCCGAGACCCACACGAGAACTGGATACAATGGTCTCGAGCATCTGCTCTTTTTCTTGGAGGGTTTTTTGTACCTTGTTGAGTTGGGCTAGCGTCCTGTGAAGGTCCAAGTTGCTATGGCTAAGAGACCCTATCTGCAACGCCAACTTTAAATAAAAATCCATCGCCGTCTCAACTGTTTTCCTACTCCACCTAGGTACATTGCTGAGAGCATCGAGATATTCCTGCCTGTCAAATCCCCATTTTTCAGCCTGAGCAGAGAACATTTCAACATCCGGAATCTCATCGTCAAAGAAAAACTGCCCCAAGTAGAGATTGCCGACATGTTTGTCTCCGATGAGGATGGGAGTCACCATGTCGTACATGTTGTTCTTGCATTTGTAGATACGATATTCGCCCTTTCCTGAGCCTCGACTTAACTGAAGGTCACTTTCGACACAATTTTTGAGAGTTTCCGGATGGACACGATGGACCTTGGTACAGATATCTTGCCAACCAGTGGCCACGAGGACGTTCCCATTTAAGTCGAGAATGGTAACCCCAATATTGGTGAGCTTATAAAAATCATCCATGAGCGATTGTATTTGAGAGCTATAAATAATCTTTCCGAGTTCATCCGCTGCCACCTCATAATCATCGATAGCGGTGTTAGCAAATTCTAACGATACTATCTGTGGGGTTTCGCTCTTGGTCAGTTGACCAATTGGAGAGGTCGCCAGGCGAACTTCTAATTGGTCGATTTTTCGACGCAGCTTGTTAAGCTCTTCGATAAGCTGCTCTTTTGTCTTACCTTGGTCCTGCATGGCGACTAAATCCTTTGCCAACAAAAGTAAAAAACCGAGTTGTTCTCTATAGATAAAGATGATATGATGATTGATGAAATGAGCCCCTCTGTCAAGACAAAAAATCATCATTTTTAAGGTGGAAAAGTACTTCTTGTTACTAGGTGTCACTACTGTCCCAACGTTTAGTTAAATAGATGTAGTTGGTTATGGATTTGGGTCTTGTCGCTTTTGTAGTCGTGTTTTGCAAGTAGTTGAAAAAGCTGTGTTCTCTCGAAGGCCGAGACACTGAGGACCTGTAAAATTGTGTAGAGACTGGCCCGGATATTCAGCTGTTTTTTCATGATTGCAACGAGCACGTAGACCGACACAGCAATCCATATCTGAGTCTTTACGGCATTCTCTGATGTGCCGTAGAAAGTTTTTATACGGAGATTCTGTTTGATCCATTTGAAAAATAGCTCCACCTGCCAGCGACTCCGGTACAGCGTGCAGATGGTCAAAGACGGTAAAGTGAAGTTGTTTGTAAGAAAGACCAGACTCTTTTTGGTCTCTGAGTCGTAATATTTCACGCGGCGCAACTTGTCCGGATAGTCTGTAACTGACTTTGGGACGGTCAGCATCACAGACTGATCGCATATCAGGCCAGTGCTCCGATCCACCGGATGAGAGTAAAGACGACGGCATTTGAGGTTGGATTTGGCCCTGGTGACAAAGAAGGCCGTAGCCTGTGAAAGACGATGGAGCCTGGCGTAGTCCAGATAGCCCCTGTCCATGATATAGAAAGAGCCCACTTCGATGGGAATAATATCCAGGGTGTTGACCTCGTGGAGTTTTCCGTCTGAAATGTGGATGAACGATGGGATATTGCCGCGCAGATCTAACAGGGTATGTAGCTTGATCGCTCCTTTGGTCTTCCTGAAATGGGCCCAAGGGAATAAGGAGAGGCATAAATCGATAGTTGTGGCGTCCAGAGCGTAAACGGTTTCGTCGAGGTCTTGGAGAAACGAATCTTTGCTGTAAAGTTTGCGTGCTGTAGCAATCAGCGAGAGCGCAAGGTCCGCATAGATGCGCCAGTTCCTGGCTTTGTTGGCGTTGGCCAGGGTATTTCGGGAAACTGGCCCTCTGATTCCCATGTGGTAGAGCTTGCCATGCTGAGCCCGAAGGCATGCTTCTATATCGCGTAGGCTCTCCCGATACGTGATCTGTGCAAAGGCCATGGAGTAATACTGATCCAGACAGGTAAACTCCTTGACTTTGTAGTTGCCGTTGTAGCGATTTACGCATTGGCGAAAGACATGGAGAGGAAGAAACTCCATTACTTGAGAGAAGACAACTTTTCCAGAATACACGATTAGGCCCCAAAGGAATTTTTCTCCAATGGTGGCTTTTTGATCGGTAAGATTTCAAGTCGATTAATGACATAATATGGTTTTTGCAAGGCCTAATCAATAGGTTAGGCAAATATCCTGTCACAACGTTGGGACACTAGTGATTGAAATTCCAAATTCTGATGACGCATTGCTGACAC
>CAITZA010000309.1 GCA_903896745.1 uncultured Desulfomonile sp.
CTACGAGATGTCAACACATGCGGCAGCTATTGAGGCGGGGTTTCGGAAGAAAACGGTAACAATAACCGTAGACGTTGAGGCGATAGCCAAAAAACTACTGAGAACTCTCAACGAAGATGAAATCCACAACTTAATCCGACTCTTAAAGGAAACACGCCATGCCTAACATAACAGACCATCAATACGAACTCATACTACGATTCCTGTCAACTCTATGTGAGTGCGCTGAAGAAGAGACGCCCCGAACCGAAGAAATCGAAATGGTCAAAGTCTTCCTTCTCAATTTACACGCACTCGTCCAGACGGAACAGGAAGTCGGGCATCCGGTAAAACTATCCGTCGCCGACATCCTCAGCGAAAAAGAAAGGTCTTTCGCTAGAAAAGCTATCAGGCTTATGCCAAAAAACTCAAGGGACAACAACTAATGCAACCCCAACCATCACCACACAACAAAATCCTCTACACTCTAACGTGTCACATCTGTGGGAAGAAGTTCAAGGCTCGATACAGTCGGAGGAGACACATCTGTGACAGACCCGAATGCAGGGATCAAAGAGCACACGGACACTACCTCGCCTGGCGCAAGCGTCATGGCAAGGGGATCCGGGATCTCAACATAGTGGCAACTTGCCCTTACTGTGGCAACGAATACACCCCGAAGAGACATAACCAGATCACATGCGGGTCTGTCGCCTGTGCCAAGAAGCATAACGCTGAGGCTTCCGCTAACCGTCGTCGGGAGATAAAGGAAGGAATCCGCAAGCCTGCCCCATCAAAATACGACAAGGACTCAAAACGTGAAGTGGAATACTTGCCGGATCTCCCGAAAGTCATACGTGAATGCCTGAAATGTGGCAAACTGTTCCTGACAGACGTCAACTGGACATGCGACCGGTGTCGCAAAATCAACGCTGGAATCTATACGTTCTAATCAGAAAGGAACAATCATCATGAGAAAGCTGATTCCTTTAATAATGTTGGCCCTGGTTATATCCACAACAGCCACAGCCGCCGAGGATTGTGTAGCTACTGATACGTGCATGTTGTTTACAAACCTGGAAGACATGATGCGGATAGTGGCGCTCTACCAACAGAGCAACGAAGCTATGCAGTTTACTATCAATGAACTTATTGTCTCCGGGAAGTTGGTCAAACTCGACGAGGGGACAAGAATCACAGTTATCGCCAAGAGTGGGATCCTCATCCAAGTCTATCATTACAACAAGATTCTATACACCATGAACCAGGCGGTAAAATGCAGATAACAGACTCAGCTGAAAATCAAAACGTAACACGAACCGTGCCACATTCTGAAATATGTAACATTTTGAGTGATGCAATCGACTTGTTACAACACTTAGCTCAAAAATATGAATCCATTTATGAGAGTCAACAAGCAACACTCTTGAATAGTTCATATTTAAACAGCGCAGACATTTCAGGCGACTCTTTCGACGAATCTGAGGGTACATCGTATAAACTAAACAATATCTACCACTTGATAGATTTAATAAACGATTCGCCGTGGCGCAATCCTAAACATAAGTTGCATTCAGGTAACTTTTCATGAGAAAAATAGACAATCTTACAAAAAAAGTTGAGACAATGCTGAGGGTTATAGACGCTGGGTTAATTTTTGACCTCACAAAAGACACCAACTGGGCCGAGGACGAAATCATTGCCGCAGCGATGGGAGTGTCTCCCGATGATGTTGAGGAATTCGCATCCCGATTCCCGAAGCTCGTCTTTCACGTAAACATGGTCATGATTCATCTCGTACTTCTCGAACAGCAAATGGATGTTGACCATCGCCACTCAACGACGTATGACTGTTAACATGCAAGAATCGCCGACTTTTTTTGATATCAGGAACAGGATTCTTGAATGGCCGGGGCTGTCTCTGGCTGCAAAAACCATCTGGATAAGCCTGTGCCAATACTCATGGGCTGATGGTTCATGCTACCACAGCAGACAGTCTCTGGCCGACAAGCACGGCCTACACCTTGACACAGTTAAGTCAGCCAGGCGGGAACTCATCAAAAAAGGCTTGATAACTGTCTTCAAACGCCCACTACCAGAGACTGCAGTCACATTCCCATTTGTCAAATTTCAGGCCATCGAGCAGCGTGACAGAAACGTGGTTCGATTAGAAAATCAAATAGGTGATAAAACCACCCTATTGATAGGTGATATTTTCCCCCCCATAAAAGAAAAGATTTTAAAAGAAAATATAAAAGTACAAGAAAAGAAAGAAGAAGGTATCGAACCTTATGCCGATGGCAACGGTATCGACACAGATCCTGAACCTGTCAAACACACCAAAAAACCCAAAGTATCAAAACACCGAGCCTCCCGGGAAGAGCAGCTAGACAAAATCAAGGCCAACTTCGCTGAATATCAGACCCAATATCCCGAAATAGATATCAACCTGGAAATCGAAAACTTCGAATACTGGCTCACGAACTACCCAAAAGGCAAGATGCGAAAAGACATCTTCGCCACATGGAAGAATTGGCTTCACAGGGAACACGTCCAACTACAAAAACGACGCAAACCAGCCACAAAAAACAAAAAACCATCCATCCACGAACGAGGGGGATTCGATGCAGAAGCAATCGCAGCTTATCTCAGCCAGTCTGTCGCCAATTGAGTTCGCCACTCAATACGCAAAGCTAGTAACAGCTTTTGGCGACTTCACAGACGACCCAGCCGCTAAAAGCAAGCTATATCTCGACAACATGAACCACCTATCAAAACACACCGTGATCAACATCATCAACCACGCAGTGAAGACCTGTGACCGGTTCCCGACGATAAACCAACTGCTCGGCTACGTCTCAATCTTCGAAACCGTAATCGATCTAGCGCTAGACGAAGCCAAAGCCGAGCGCCAACGTCAATACCACATCGACCAGGAAGCAAGAAACATCATCAACAAGCTAAATCAACTCCCCGAACAGGAAAGAGCCTCGATCTACGAAATAGCCGAGCGATTCGTCCCTGAAAACATATCCGAATGGCTACCCATAAAAACACGGAGCTTCCTCGTCGATATGAAGACCATTCTGCTCTACAAAGAGCGCTACATGAACATCCCTCAAGCATTCAACTGTCTCGCAGACTTCGAGAAAACGATAGATACGAGGCACATATAGCCATGCCCAGGAAATCATCTTACGACAAACTGGAAAGAGATCCTTCTTGGGGCTATACCCTCGAAGACATCCTTGCCAGATACGACACTCTCAACATCAAGTCGCCCTACAAATGCATCAAAGTCCCAACAGCATGGTTGGTGGACCCCAAACTCACTCACCGGCAGAAAATAACCCTTCTAGTCATGCACGCTTACGCTTCAAGAGACAAAATAATCACAATCACGGTTAGGCAGCTCCAAATCTACCTTCATGGTGACAAAGTCGGAACCAAAAGAGCTATCCATGGCCTCGAAGAGTTGGGCTACATCCAGCGAATAGATAGCAAAAACGGGATGTGGCCCCAATGGAAACTACTCGACCCCACACCAAAAGTCCGAAAGCAATCGGGACAACGAAAAAATAAAAAGTCGGATCCAAACCTCAAAGAGAAATCTTAAAACTCGACCAGGGGGTATCGCATTTCGGCTCAAATTTCGATTTTATTTGCCTTGGAATACAAAAGCATACCAGACACAAAAAAGAAGCTAATTTTTCAAAAAACTAACACTCCCCAGAAAGGCACAAAATGAAAATTACGAAAGAGATGAGGGCTGAATGGAAAAATAGACCAAAAAATCCCAACTTCATCAGCAAATCTGACATCTGGAAGGCGATTAGAAGTCATTGTCTCGAATGCAAAGGTTCGCTCGGTGAGGTTTCAAGTTGTGATGGAAACGATTGGATC
>CAITZA010000310.1 GCA_903896745.1 uncultured Desulfomonile sp.
CCTCCACCAAAATTTTGTAAAACAACAAATCTCAGCTTGCAGAAAACCGTTTCCCAGGTTGTTGACAATGTCAACAGCAGCAAACCACGCATAATAGATGATTTTGAGCATGACAGTCAAATGACATAGCGGCAGGATTCAGGCGAGCGTCATCTGTGGTATGTGTTAAAATTGTATGCAATGCCGGGTTATTTGGCGAAAACCCTCCGAACGCTTGTCGTGACTTGAAGTCACATTAAGTAGAGCTCTTAAATAAAGTACATATATTTGTGATCCAAATCCCGCGTCACTCCCTCTTTTCTGGCCAACGCGCACAAATCGGCAATTGAAACTGATTGATAGTAATTTACAAGTAATACCTGGGTTTCTTTCCATACATGTCTGGTGATACAACCATTACATATATCGCATTGGCCCCTCTTGCACTGATCTTCATCCAGACACCTGACTGGAACAATGGGTCCCTGAGCCGCGTTAATTATGTCCCCAACGCTGATCTCAGACGGATCTTTGGCAAGCATATAACCGCCTCGCGGCCCACGACGACTCTTAAGAAGCCCAGCCTTCAACAACTTGTTAAAAATCTGCTCGAGATAACGCTGAGATATTTTCTGTCTTCTGGAAATGTCCTTAATTTGAGTGGGTTCCCCTCCACCGTGATATGAAACATCGAACAAAGCTCGCACTCCGTAGCGGCTCGTAGTAGTAATTCGCATATAATCACCCCACAAAAAACGATCAAATCATGAAGAATAACTGAACTATCTGTTAAATAACTTTAGTGTGGATGTCAAGAAGAATCGCGTCATTCATATTTGAGTATTTTACTATGCTTTGTTGATACATCCTTACAACATCTCTCAAGCATGGCCAACCACTTGACAATGCGCCCGCTGGACTTAAATTTCTTCTAGTAGTTTACTCCAAAATAAAAACTTTTTTATCTGTTTTGATCAAGCTTCGTTGACAGAAGACCAAACGCATGCTATTAAATTTCTTTTAATAAATTGAGCGAGGTTCTAATGGGGAGCATCATTAAGAAAAGACGCAAAAAGATGCGCAAGCACAAACATAAAAAACTAAGAGCCAAGCAAAGACATAAAAACAAGTAAGAGGCTTTCACATGAGTGTCTCTGGTTTGTTTACTCAGTCAGATTTGGAGACAATATCAAGAGCCGCGAAGCTTGCGGAGAACCTGACGTGTGATTTTTTTGGTTTGCCGTCAAACGAATGGAAGCTGAATCCCTACAGGATGCTGACTTTAAAGAATGTGTCCCGGGATTTCCATATAGATCAGGTTTTCGCTCATGTGGTAAGAATCCAAACGGTAAAAAAATCATCCAAGGTGAGTGAAGCGTCGGGACTTTACGGCGTGGTGCTACAGGATCCATATATTCTCAGAGAGTTATTTCGAACAGAGTCTCTCGAGTTGTGGCCGCTAGCTCTATATGTGATGACTCACGAATTGACTCACATTGTCAGATTCAAGAAGTTTGAAGTGGATTTCTTTGGTAGCGGTGTTGATCGCAAAAATGAGGAAGAAGCTGTGGATGGCTTTACCAGGGAAATACTGCACGGCACAGTTAGTTTGAAACATATTAACAGGTATGCAAAATTCGGAATTTAATCTTCAACAGCAAAAATAATCTGACTATCCTGGAGGACGTTAAGAATGCCCATTTATGAATACCGTTGCGATCGATGTGGAAAAGAGTTTGAGGCGTGGCAAAAATTTTCCGACGCGCCTATTGAGAATTGTGAGTCTTGCGGTGGCCATACCAGCAAGATGATCTCACATTCTTCTTTCATACTGAAAGGCAGCGGATGGTATGTGACCGACTACGGCAACAAACACACCAGTTCTACTGCTTCTACCGGGTCTGCAAAAAGCAGCGCCAACGAAGTATGCACAGATTCTTCGAGTACATCGAAACCTACTGAGACCAAGTCTACCTCGTCCTCAGATTCTTCCAAAGAGTAGAAAAGGATTTTTTGTTTTTTGGGGAGCGGACATGAAAATCAAAAGAATTGCACACCTTGGCGTAGCTGTTAACAGCCTTGATGACGCATTGAAACTCTTCACCGATGGCCTTCCTCTGGAGGTAACCCATACTGAAGAGTATCAGGGCATGAAGATTGGATTTATACCTGTAGGAGATAGTTCTATAGAACTTCTTCAGGATACCTCAGGTTCATCAGCGATTCGGAAGTTTCTTGATAAAAACGGAGAAGGGATTCACCACATTGCCTTCGAAGTGGATGACATAAATGCAGCGGTTGAGGAACTTAAAGCCAAGGGAATAAGACTTGTGGATGAGAAACCGCGCCCCGGGGCTCACGGAATGTCCATAGCCTTCATGCATCCCAAGGGGACGCATGGCATACTTATGGAGCTATGCCAGCCAACGAATCCGGGTAATCACTAGAGCGCCGTCTATCTAACGAGGAATATTTTGTGGGGCTATTGACCATGACAGTCGATAGCCCCTTTTTGCTTTTCAGGGCTGATATTTTTGAACACTGGCAATTGATTTTCACGCAATTAAATGGCATAACAATGGTTCTGTTAGTGTAGGCAAGACCCCTGATTCGAACCGAGTCGATGACTCGTCCAGCATTATCTTGTTACCTGTATTTAAGGAGGTTTATTAAATGGCCGATGTAGTAATGCCCATGAATGGTAAAGTTATAAACATAGCTGTAAACGTTGGGGATTCCGTTCAGGAAGACGCTGATGTCGTCGTTATTGAAGCTATGAAAATGGAACTGCCTGTTGTTGCGGTAAAGACTGGGGTTGTCAAGGAAATCAAGGCCAAGGTTGGTGAATCCTATCAGGTTGGCGATGTTCTTGTGGTGATCGACTGAAAGAAAAGGCGGGCGGCGTGAGTCGCCCGCTACAATATGTGAATCCGCCATATCACGCGACATATTATATTTCAGGCCTCAAAACGGAATATTTAAAATGATGATCAGGGGGAATTCATTAAGGTTTGAAAAAATATGCGATATTTATCATTAATTTGATAGCGCGTCTTCCCACCACCGAGCTAGAGACTGTTTCCAATTATATCCTACCAGAGAGAAACTCATGATTAGCCTGTTTGAAAAAACCGCAATAAAATCCCTCCTGTTGTCAAACCGTTCATTCAGGTCTGCCACATGGAGTGGAATATCGGATAAAAAGGGTTACGTCACGGATTTGGGGGTTGAGTTTTACTCAGCGCTTGGCGCCGGCGGAATTGGCGCAATCATCACAGGCTATCAATACGTAATGAAAAATGGGATACAGCTCCCGTATATGACTGGAAACTATGATGACAGTCAAATTGAAGGATTGACGAGACTTGCTTCGAGCGCCAAACAATTCGGTTCCAGTGTCATAGGACAAATAGCGCATTGCGGTGTCAGGGCAAATCCCAAAATGTTTTTTGACGGTGGTGAGATATGGGGACCTTCCGCGATTCCTGACGCTGCGTCAGGACTGGTTCCCAAAGAAATGAGCAAGAATGATGTCCGGGAATTGATTGAGGCTTACGCTAACGCTGCAAGAAGATTAAAGACGGCTGGCTTTGACGGCGTCCAGCTGCACGGAGCTCACGGATATGGCATCAGCCAGTTCCTTTCAGCGGCATGGAATCAGAGAGGCGACTCCTATGGCGGTAATCTGAAAAAACGTTATCTCTTTCTTGCTGAAACCATGGAGGCGGTAAGGGCCATGGTGGGAAATGAATTTCCTGTTCTGATAAAGTTGAGCGCCAACGATTTTGTTGACGGTGGTATAACGCCAGAGGAATCTGTGCAAATAGCCCGTAGATTAAGTGATGATGGCATTGACGCCATAGAGGTTAGCGCTGGTAGCTCTGCGTCACCCAAGAATCTTTGGCCTATCAGGTCGAAAATAAATGAACGTGAAAATGAGGCCTATTTCAGGGATTACGCTCTGATGATCAGGCAGTCTGCCAACGTGCCGGTGATTACGGTTGGTGGTATTAGATCCCTGGAAACCATCGAGGACATTTTTGAGTCAGGCCACGCTGATTACATATCAATGTCCCGACCGTTTGTCCGGGAACCCGGACTGATTGACAGATGGAAATCCGGGGACAGAACCAAAGCCGCTTGCATATCCTGTGGCGGCTGTTTTGAAACAGGTTTGAAGGGTCAGGGAATTTCGTGCAAGGTTGATAGGGAAGCTCAATCAAACAGGTAGAAAATCCTGGAATCAAAGTTAAAGCTATTTGACTGTACGAGGTGCGCTGTGACAGAAGAATTTAGGAATAAATGCATGCAGGCGGATGAAAAATTCAAACAGAGCCTGTCGAAGAGACCTGAGCGTAAGAAAGAATTTACAACCGTATCTGAAGTTCCGGTAGAACGGGTTTACTGGCCATGGGACGCTGAGGGGTTCGACATGGAGTCGGATTTAGGCATCCCCGGTTCATATCCGTTTACCCGTGGCGTCCAGCCCAACATGTACCGAGGGCGTTTTTGGACCATGCGTCAATATGCAGGATTTGGAAGCGCTGAAGAAACAAATAAACGTTTCAAATACCTCATACAGCAAGGACAAACCGGGTTGTCAGTAGCCTTCGACCTGCCAACACAGATAGGATACGACTCAGACCACGAACTGGCTGCCGGAGAAGTTGGAAAAGTGGGAGTGGCAATAGATTCCGTAGAAGACCTCAAACTCCTTTTTGATGGAATTGATCTGGCTTCGGTTAGCACTTCAATGACCATAAACTCGCCTGCGGCAATACTTCTGGCGATGTATATCGTTGCGGCTGAGGAACAGGGATCTGACGCGGGCAAACTGCGAGGAACCATTCAGAATGATATTTTAAAGGAATATCCGGCACGCGGAACATATATATTTCCTCCAGCGCCATCGATGAGAATTATAACCGACATCTTTGCGTTCTGTAATCAGCACGTCCCTCAATGGAACACCATCAGCATTAGTGGATACCACATCAGGGAAGCGGGCAGCACTGCGGTTCAGGAGGTTGCTTTTACCCTGGCGAACGGAATTGCCTATGTTCAGGCGGCAATTAACGCCGGCTTGAATATTGACAGCTTTGGTGAACGTTTGAGCTTCTTTTTTAATTCGCACATGGATTTTCTGGAAGAAATAGCAAAATACAGGGCAGCCCGTCGCATGTGGGCCCGAATAATGAAAGAAAGGTTTGGAGCAACCAACCCTCGAGCAATGATGTTAAGGTTCCATACACAGACGGCCGGTTGCACCCTTACCGCACAACAACCAGACAACAATGTTGTCAGGGTAGCTTACCAGGCTCTTTCGGCAGTCTTGGGCGGAACACAGTCCCTGCACACTAATTCGCGTGATGAGGCTTTCGCGTTACCATCCCAGGCCTCCGTCCAAATCGCCCTGAGAACCCAGCAATTAATCGCTTACGAGACTGGAGCGGCAGATACGGTTGATCCATTGGCCGGTTCCTATTATATCGAGGCGTTAACCAGCCAGATCGAAAAACAGGCATTGAATTATATTCGTAAGATTGACGAAATGGGTGGCGCCGTAAAGGCAGTCGAATGCGGTTATATTGAAGAAGAAATTCTTGATTCGGCCTATAATTTCCAGAAAGCCGTCGAGAGTGGCGATCAGGTCATTGTAGGAGTCAATAAGTTTCATACCGAAGCCGCCGCTCCAAAAGACCTGCTGCGGGTTGATCCAAAGGTTCGCGAGAACCAGATCATGAGACTGGCTGATGTCAGGTCCAAGAGGGACAACTCGGTTGTTGAAAAATCACTTGAGGACCTCAAGAGAGCAGCCCAAGGGTCTGAAAACCTGATGCCACCGATACTGGCCGCAGTTCGTGGCAGGGTCACACTCGGTGAAATTTGCGGGGTTCTGCGTGGAATTTTTGGAGAGCACATCCAGGCCTCGCAGTGCTAGAAATTTGTCACTATTTTGACAACATGCCTTATGAGGAGCGTAGTTGGAAGCGTCTTGACTCTGCAGGTTCTTGACTGGAGGTCTAAACTAAAGTAGACAAATGAAATATACTGTTTGTCATTTGGGAGTTAGAATTGAAAAAAAATATCAGGATTCAAGAACCTGTATCGACAGGCACAGGTTCTAGATTTTTTTTTATTACGAAACTCTTCACCTCGGTCAGAACAACCATTACGCTCCTTTTCCTTCTCGCCGTGTGCGCCATTGTCGGCACTGTAATTCCGCAGGGAGAATTGGTCCAAGCCCATGGCGCATCCGGTCCTTCATTTGCAAACAGGCTGGTACTGATACTTGATCTCAACAATGTTTACAGAAGCTGGTGGTTTACGTCACTTCTCGTATTGCTAGCCGCAAACATTATGGGATGCCTTCTGAAAAGGGCGCCCCTAATTATTGAAGAATGGAAGGGAACCACAAAAAAGAGCTCCTTTTCCCTGACATTCACTGATCACAGGTCAGTAGACAGCCTGAGGAGTATTCTAACCGAATCCGTCAGAGGCGTCTTAAGATGCAATCCTGAGACAACTGATTCAGAAAACGCATCTGTGCTTAAATGGGAACGGCATCGAATTTATCTTCTGGGTTTTCCTCTCATTCATATTGCAATAATAATTATTTTAATTGGGGGGCTGATTGGTGTCTTTTTTGGTTTTAGGGGGCATGTCCAGATAAAGGTAAATGAAACGTCTTCTTCATACGCCCTGTTATCAACAGGCGAAATCCGCAACCTTCCCTTTACAATTGCCGTGGATGGCTTCACGCTTACCAGATACCCTACCGGCGAACCAAAGGAATTCCGTAGCGATGTTCGACTCCTTAACAACGGCAAAGAGGAGCTCAAGGGTTCCATTCTGGTAAATCATCCCCTTACTTTTCAGGGAATATCCCTATATCAGTCTGACTATAGAGTGGTTGGAATCTCCAGGATAACTCTTTCTGTGGCTAACGAAAAAGGCGAAACCGAAACATTTTCCATAAATCCGATGGAACCCTTTTCCCTCAAGGATTATCCTGTTGAGATCAAGATCCGTGGATTTGATCCTGGAAGCACACAACGTGGCGCGGGAATTGAACTAGTGGTGATGGAAAAGGATCAGAAGCCTGTCACCCTCAGGCTGTATGAAAATGACGCTCACCCGGTAAAAGCCGGTCCCGTGAAACTGTCTTTCAGAGGTCATGAGCCAACCTATGCCACAGGACTTCAGGTTGGGTACGATCCAGGATCCCGTGTGGTTTGGATTGGTAGCATCATGTTGATAGTCGGTTTCATTTTCACACTGTTTACCAACCTGCAGAGACTTCAAATCCAGTTGGTACGCGACCGGAGTGAAACAAGGATTACGGTCAGTGGTCGCAGCAAGAGAATGCGTAAGGAATTCAGGGAATCAATTGAATCGGCTGTGAAAACAGCGCTTGAACAGCCCCGATGACTTTGATGTTGCAGGATTTTGTTTATCAACCATTTTTTTTAATATGGATTTTACAATGACCAGTGTCGATTTAAACAGTTATTTAACTTTTGGATATTTGGGATGGATAATTGCGTATCTCATAACCGCATTGTCCGGACGAACCGCCCAGTCTGCCAGACATGCCCTGTTCTGGCTTTTGGTGACCTTGTTCATCGTTCATACCGGATCAATAGGATTGAGATGGGCTGAATCCTACTGGATGGGAATTGGACATGCCCCGCTTTCCAATCTATATGAATCACTCATTTTTTTCGCATGGACTATTTTATTGGCCCTGATATTGGTTTGGAAAAGATTTGGCAGCGACATGATAGTGTTTGTTGGCATGCCGCTTGTATTCATTGTAATGGCATCGACGTTCCTGATTGACAGCCAGATACGACCACTCATTCCAGCTCTGCAGTCAAACTGGCTGGTAGCTCACGTTCTGACGTGTTTCTTGGGCTATGCGGGGTTTGCGGTTTCTTTTGTCGCCGCCCTGTTATTGTTGCTTGTTCGAGCTTGGCCATCGGCCTCCGCGTTATTTCCCAAGAAAACAACCCTGGATGAGATTGTTTACAGATCCATACTGGTTGGGTTCCCGTTGCTCAGTCTCGGAATAATAACCGGCGCTGCTTGGGCGGATCACGCATGGGGCGCATACTGGTCATGGGACCCAAAGGAAACCTGGTCACTGATCACGTGGCTGGTTTATGCGGGTTTCCTGCATGCGAGACTCACCAGAGGCTGGTCAGGCGGAAGAACCGCCATCCTGTCGGTCATCGGATTCGCGGCTGTAATGTTTACATATTTTGGTGTGAACTATCTGCCGGGACTGCACAGTTACTTCTAGAGAATTTTCCTTCACAGGGAATTGCCTTGCACAGAGACTTATCCCAAACAATCGGTTCCCTGTTCATGGTGGGAATTCCAGGTTCAGAACTGGATGGCCCAACAAGGGAGTTTCTTTCTGAAATCCGGCCATGTGGCGTAATTCTATTTTCCAGAAATATCGAGTCGCCCCGACAGGTTGCTGAACTAAACCGGGATCTTCAGAAATTCGCGGTCAGTATCAATATCGACCCCCTTTTCATTTCCGTTGATCAGGAAGGTGGCAGGGTCAGGCGTTTGCGTGAGCCTTTCAGCGCGTTTCCATCATCTTGGGAAATGGCCACATCCCACAATCCGGACTCTACCGTAAGGAATTTTGCCCAACAGACCGCTCTTGAGCTTCGCCTTGCAGGTTTTAATATGGATTTCGTTCCGGCGCTAGACGTTGTAAGTGAGCTTGTTGATCTGAAATCAACTGTGATTGGAGACAGATCTTTCGGTAGCGATCCGGAACGTGTGGCCCATTTTGGAAACATCGTGATTTCGGAAATGCGGTCACATGGTGTGATTCCTTGCGCGAAGCATTTCCCGGGTCACGGCGCTACTACCGTGGATTCCCATTTCGACTTACCGGTAGACGGCAGATCACTCGAAGACCTGACAAAGAGGGACCTGATTCCTTTTCAGTCCGCCGTTCAGAATAATGTTGAAATGATAATGACAGCTCATGTCCTCTTTTCGGATATTGACAGCGCGTTCCCAGCTACAATGTCCGAACAAATCCTGTATGGATTATTAAGAAAGACCATGAAATATCGGGGAATCGTCATTACTGATGATCTGGATATGGGGGCCGTGTCCAAGAAGTATTCCACTGAAAAATGTGTAATCGAGTCTTTTAGAGCTGGGGCCGACATTCTGCTAATCTGCAATTCATCAGACAAGGCGACTGAAGCTCTTTCAACTCTCAAGCGCGCCTTTAGCGACGGCGTTATTTCGAATAAGCGACTCTTGAACTCAACCAGCAGAATCAGGCATCTAAAACAAAGCTTTTCCCAATCTTTTCAGCCTTGTGACCCTGAACAGCTCTTATCTGAAATGTCCCGTTGATTGCCGCAATTGTTCTGGGGCCCTGCTACTGCTGAAGAATGTTCCATGTTGGTTAGCAATATTACGAATAGTCATTTTTTGTCCGAAGGGATGCCTGAAATCATTGCCCGGGCTCAGGTCAAATTCTCAGACATTATTCAACACAGTTGATGACATTATTATCGTGGCCAGCTTGTAAACGTTCAGCCAACATTCTTTTTTCCCCTGACATAACCTGTTTGGTTAATGCGCTGATCCAGATTTCATGGCCTTTATGCAGGAGGGTTTTAATTCATAAGGCCCGGGCAATGACCACACAGGATCGTTATAACGGTCGTGACAGGCCAGACATGGGCCAATTGCTATTATTCGCCGAAGTTCTGAGCCATTGAACCCGCGGCTCAACTCATGTGAAGTTCCCTGCAATATTTTCCCATCACTGTCTACTACTGCGTCTATCGGATAGTCAATTGTCAGGCCTGACGCCCTGGAATTGTAAATCGGCTCTGTAATTATTTTTTTGGTTTCCCTATCATATTTCATCCTTCCATCACCTATTCCGAGGGCTTTGGGATCGAGATGACAATCAACGCATCGAGGAACTTCCTTTCTGGTAGTGTGTGGGTGAGTAGGTCCAATGGCGATAGAGGTTTTTTTGTTTTTCAGTTGCATTATGGCAGAGTCATAAGGTTCGATTACCTTCCCAGCTGAATCAATAACAGTGTTCCACACCTGACAACCCGGGACCAGAATGCCAACTTTACCATTTGAATTTATTCCATATATATTTCGTTCAAACCTGAAATACGTGCGGCCTTCCGCCCACAGGCCCGCTGTCATCTCACCAGTCATATGATCAAGTCCTTTTTGTGAAAAATCCAGTAATTGATGACACCCGTAGCATTGGGGGCTCCAAGCGCTATGGCACGAATCACATTCGAGTCTTTCATGGCCTTTGATTTGATGACCATTTTTCCTTCCAGTTATGACATTGACCTTATGGTCCTTACCGGAGAGCTTGCTTGTCAGGAAAATCCCTTTTTCGGTCTTTCTGATGTGAGGCATGGGACGACCTTTGGACGAAACCAATATTTCAGCACCTTCCTGGACTTTTAGATAAGATGAACTCCGCATCAATGAAGAGGCCAGCGGACTGTATTTGTCAAAAATAACTGTTTGAGGGGGTTTTTCGTATGTCCCGTGGCAATCTTCACACCGTATTTCAATCTGATCTTTCATTCGACCATGAATTGCCCCATCTCCCATGGTATCCTGCGCGGTGTGACAATCTATGCAACCCATTTTCTTTTCATGATGGATGTCCGGTAGCAGCTTCGTAATGAATCTGTCATCGCTTAGCGTCCGGTCGTTCATGAACCCATTTACAAAGGGAGCGCCATATTGCTCGCTCTCCATTTCGCCGTGATAGTTGAGCCCTACCCTTGCGCTTCTGTTGTGACAGGCCCTGCAACGATCATCAGGAATCTTGTTGGTAATCGAATGAGTTTCGGCATGCCCTGGTTCAAATCGCTTAATTGTGGGATCACATCCGGAATATCGCCCACCTTCCGCGTAAGGCGCATGACATGCCGGGCAGCCTTCAAGCCGCCCCATTTTCTCATCAGGCCGGGCCCCCCATAGATGGCATGCAGCGCAAAACTTGCGGAAATGGCTATCAGCAAGGCTGTAATCTCCATTCGGAAGCATTTCGGGAGGTATTTCCTTCAAAGACACTTTTCCATCGGAAACCTTTTTGATGGAATATGTTGACTGTCCTATTTCATCAAGGCCCCACTGAAACCGCAAGATACCTATTATCCCTGCATTTGTTGCCATGAGCGATTTGGGAACGTTATCCACCCTGTTTAACAGGGGATGTTCCCTGTCGGAATGACATTTGCCGGCTTCAGCCCCCGGCGAACCACAACTTTGAGCCGCGAGGTCGAGCCGAGCAGGATTTCTCCCTCCGCGTAATCCCAGATGAGATCCCTTGACCGTTAAATCAGACCCGTTACCGCCATGACAAATGACACAGCCAAAAATTTCGCTTGGATGCGAAGCCGAGATGTCCTCGATACCGAAGTGGCAGGTCATGCAGTATTCCGAGGGATACTTTCCGTTGAAAGGCTTTATCTCAATGGGTTCCAGAGGTCTGAAAAGTAATGACGCAATTTGGGATTCAATTTTGTTTCTTGCATCCTGCGAATGTTCTGAAACCAAACCACGTTTGAGTTTTTCTACTGAGAGCTCAATCCCCTTTTTCTGATATTGGCGCCATTCCGTGTTCCTGGACCGGTATTCGGCATATATGATTGCCATCAATATAATGAGCGCCGACGCAAGACATACGGACGTAGTCATCGGGCTTATAAATTTCATGAAACATATCCCCAAACGGTCAAGAGTATTACTGACACCATGATCACGACAAAGAGACCTGTTTTCGGGACGAGTTTCAGTTTGATGTACGGAATTAGTGTTATGACCAGAACGGAGAGTATTGGTATGACCAATCCGGCAATTTCCGCAGGCATCCATTTCAATGTTTGCTGCACCCCCAGAAATATCCACGGCGCCTTAACGTTCTGAGTTGGCGCCCCGTTAGGATCCGCCGGTCCTTCCAGAGGAGCGTCAAACAAAACTGAGATCATCATCAACACCGCTATACAAGCTGCAATAGCGGCCAACTCACGGTTCACCAGAAATGGATAGCTCTTTATCTTGCCTGGTCTTGACGATTTGGGCGCTGACATGAACTGATCATATCATTCTTTGACGATTCTGAAACCAACTGTTCTGTAAAAACCTCGAGGCGAAGCCTTGTGTCTGTTTCTGATACGTTTGGAGGCTTCTGGCGCCGCCCACGACCCTCCCCGTATAACCTTTTCCTGACCAAGCGGAGGGCCAAGCGGATTGGTCTTGCCTCCCTGGGAATAATAATCCTTTTGATACCAGTCATGGCACCATTCCCAAACATTACCGGCAAAACCGGTAACGCCCATGGCGCCTTCTGATGCCTGATTTACAGCCACGCTAGCCTGTTCTAACGGTAGTGACAGGTTGTCTTGAGGAGGACTCATCGTCGTAAGCAAAGCGGCCTTCTCCCATTCAGCGGAAGTTGGTAACCTTCCACCAGCCCAAACCGCATAATCCATCGCGCCATACCAGGAGACATGTGTTACAGGCCTGTCTGAATATCCGGGCTTCGACACAAACAACGCGCCTTCTCTGGTAACCGGACAGGTTGGATCTTCCAGCTTGATGCGAGGGCTACCGTCAAGACAGTTCTCTCCCTGACTGTTCAGGAACCTGCAGAACTCCCTGACTGTGACCTCACGTTTTGCCATATAAAAATCGTTAATAAAAACATCGTGATTGGGACGCTCGTCAATCCTGCCCGATTTCTCCGAACTCCCCATCAAAAACTGGCCAGACGGAATCACTAGCATGCCTGCGTATTTTCCGGATCCTTCAATCATGCCTGTCACGATCGAACCGCTTCTGGAAGCGTCTCCTGTCATTTCTTTATCCTGTTTTTCGAGAAATGGCGGCAGAGGAACCGGCAGACCTCCAGGACAACCCGGAAGCACAGGACAGTCAGATAGTGAAGTTGCGGAAATCATCGACACAACAGACACGGGAAGTTTGGGCCGGCTGTCTCTCGCACTGGAAAAACACAATCTTGAGTCAAACAGGGTTGCGAGTAACGCCAAGCTATAAAATAGGGTCGTGGTTAAACGGGAAATCTTCATTCTCACAGCGCTAATAAATTGTTACCAGGATTTTGCACAAACCTGAAACTGCTCCGAGTGTCATGCTTGACCAGCACAAGCGCCTAGCATATCATACATATAAATTATTACATATCTTTGTTGCGTTACAGGCTATACCTCATCCAGCGTGTTACCATCCATGGTTACCAGTTCTATCGACAAGCCGGATTTACCGTTAATGGCATGGGTCGAACAGCTAAGGCACGGATCAAAGGCTCTAATTACCCCTTCAATCCTGTTGCGGGCTGATTCAGTAATCTGGGTTCCATTGATGAATCTTCTTGCAACCTGAAGAACTCCCCTGTTCATCGCCAGGTTATTATTCCCGGTGGCAACAATCATGTTGGCCCAGGTTATCAGCCCTTCCCTGTCAACCTTGTAGTGATGGATCAAGGTTCCACGCGGAGCTTCTACAACACCGACGCCTTCGAAATGGTTCGGTTGAGCGAACGCTCTGACATGTTTGTCAAGAATATCAGAGTCATTAAGTAAATTTTCCAGTAACTCGATTGAGTACAGGATCTCGATAAGTCTTGCGTAATGATTGTAGAATGAGCTCATCACGGGCCCCCGTTCCAGGGAAATGAATTCAGCCCATTCCTGGTCTGCCTTGGGGGTTCCACATCCATTACACACATTAAGTCTCGCAGCAGGCCCAGCCCTGTAAATACCGTCCGGATAGCCCAAAGGCAAATAATACGGAGATTTCAAATATGACCAGGATTCGACGGATTCTCCTATAAAATCATGATACCGAAAAGGCTCAATATTGTCGTTTAGAATAGCGCCCTTGGAATCGATGAACCTGAGTTTTCCCTCAAGGTGTTCCAAATTGCCGTGTTCATCAACGAGCCCCATAAACATTGTAGGAAAATTGGAAAATGTCCTGATTTCTTCCCTATGTTTTTCTATGGAAGACTTGAACCAGGAAAGGGTTCTTTCCACTATTTCATAGGCTTCCGGAATCATATCCACAATTTTCTGGCGACTCTGTTCAGACAGGGGTTGATTGACTCCCCCGGGAACTACCCATGCCGGATGAATGCGTTTTCCCGCAAAACTCAATATGATTTCCTGGCCAATCTTTCTTAGTTTTACACCATCCATGGCAATCGATGGATGTGATTCGATAAGGCCAAAAATATTTCGCCTGGCGGGATCAGAGTCGAAACCCATCAACAAGTCCGGCGCGGATAGATGGAAAAAACTCAGGGCATGAGATTGTATGAATTCACCACAATTGAGCAGTCTTCTGAGCTTGACAGCCACATGTGGTATTCGAACTCCCAGAATTGCATCACAAGCCTTTGCAGAGGCTATTGAATGGCTAATCGGACAAATTCCGCATATCCTCTCAACCAGTGAAGGCATCTCGTAGAATGGCCTGCCCTCACAAAGTTTTTCAAATCCTCGAAACTGGGTCACGTGAAATTTTGCATCTTCAACATTTCCATTGTTGTCGATGGTTATTGTGATCTTGCCGTGACCTTCGACCCTAGTGACCGGCTTTATAGTAATTGTTTCAGACATGAGACCATCTCTCCCGCACAATTATGCGCCAAATCTCGTTTTACCCTTGAGGTCAGGATATTCACCCGCCAGTAACTGGCTCAGAACGCCGTAGATAGCTTCCGAAGGCGGTGGACACCCCTGCAGGAACAGGTCTACCTGCACGAACTCATGAACCGGCCTGGCGCTCTTCATTAGTCCCGGAATGTTTTGATACGGCGCGTGGTTATTGTTGTTAGCGTTTTCGATATATGCCCTGTCAATAACCTCTCTTCTCTCAAAACGATTTCTCATCGCTGGAACATTTGCGGAAACGGCGCAATCTCCAAAACTAATCAGGACCTTGGTATTTTTTCTGATATTTATAATCTCTTCTATATCGGCGTCGGAACTAATAGCTCCCTCCACGAGTGTAACATCGACATTCTCGGGAAACTCCTTAGTATCGACAATGGGACTGTAAACAAGTTCGATCATAGACGCGAGTTCAACAATTCTCTCGTCGATATCAAGAAATGACATGTGGCAACCTGAGCATCCATCGAGCCAGGTGGTGGCAACACGCGTTTTACTCATTGACGCTCCTCCTTTCGCATCATTTGAAGATACGGAAGAAATTGCCTTCTCTTGGTCATTTCGGCTACTGATTTGCCTTTTTCCGTCAACGCTGCCGTGGGACAGACATGCACGCATTTTCCACAACCAGTGCATGTTTCTGACGTGCCCCAAGGTTGGTTAAGGTCAGTAATTACCTTTGACAGAATGCCGCGACTCATAATATCCCACGTATGAGCGCCCTCTATTTCATCACAAACCCTCACGCAACGCAGACACAACACGCATCTGTTATGATCAATCGAAAACCTCTCATGAGTAGCATCGATGGTGTGGTGTGGATAGAGATAGTCGTAATGCACATGAGTAAGCCCAAGATCGACGGTAAGCTGTTGTAGATCACAATGACCATTTGAAACACAAACTGAACATACATGGTTTCGTTCAGTAAGTATAAGTTCAAGAATTTTTTTTCTATAATCCTGGACACGTTCGGAAGTAGTGATAACCTCCATATCCTGACGCGGCAAAGTAACACACGCTGGAGCAAGCCTCGGAACATTTTTTATTTCTACAAGACAAAGTCGGCACGCTCCCCTCTCGGAAAGGCCTTCAAGATGGCATAGAGTTGGAATGAAAATTCCGTTCTGTCTCGCAACTGTTAGAATTGTTTCATCTTCGCGTGCTGTCACATCTTTATCATCGATCTTAAATGTGACAACCTTAACAGGACGAACATCCCGTTCCAGTGCGCTTTGCAAGAACGCCGGCGGTCTCATTTTTGCTCCTCCGCATGGTTATTCATCCTGCAAGCGCAGGAGGGGCAAGTGTGCTGTTCAACATGGGCTTTGTACTCTTGCATAAAATATTTCATTGTACTCAATACAGGGTTTGGAGCTGTCTGTCCCAAACCGCACAGACTCGTGCTTTTTACCAGATCGCTTAATTCCTCAAGCAACTCAAGATCGGTGGGTTTTCCGGCGCCTTCAGTAATTTTTTTCAGGGTGTTGTAGATTTGTGCTGTTCCAATCCTACATGGAGCGCATTTTCCACATGACTCAGTCATGCAGAATTCAACAAAAAATCTGGCCACATCTACCATGCAGGACGATTCATCCATTATTATCAAACCACCTGACCCCATGATTGAACCAGCCTGTGCCAACGATTCATAGTCCATGCTCATATCCAGGAACTGATCAGGTAGACATCCTCCGGATGGTCCGCCAGATTGAACCGCCTTGAACTTACGATCACCCTGTATGCCTCCGCCAATTTCAAATATGATTTCCCGCAACGTCGTTCCCATAGGCACTTCAATGAGGCCTGTATTTTTCACATGTCCGGCAAGCGCAAAAACCTTTGTGCCTTTGCTTTTTCCTACCCCTATTGAAGAAAACCATTCACCGCCTTTGCGGACTATAGGCGCGATATTCGCAAAAGTCTCCACATTGTTGATGAGGGTTGGATATCCCCACAATCCGTGTTCCGCCGGATAAGGTGGGCGAGGCCTTGGACTTCCACGTCGCCCTTCTATGCTGGCAAGGAGGGCTGTCTCCTCTCCACAGACGAAAGCTCCGGCGCCTAAACGAACTTTTACGTCAAAACTGAATGTGGTGTTGAATATGTTATGGCCAAGAACCCCTAATCTCTCGGCTCTGGCAATAGCGGTTCTTATTCTCTTTACGGCCAGGGGATATTCGGCCCTTACGTAGATAAACCCATAATTGGCTCCAACCGCTACGGCTGCTATGGCCATACCCTCCAAAACACGATGGGGGTCGCTCTCCAGAACGCTTCTGTCCATAAAAGCGCCAGGATCTCCCTCATCCGCATTGCAGACAACAAACTTTACCGGACCGCTAGCCTTGGAAACTGTTGTCCATTTGAGACCGGTAGGAAATCCTGCGCCACCTCTACCTCTGAGCCCACTTTTCACGACCTGATCGATGGTCTCATTCGGAGTCATGAGTCGCAAAGCAGAATAGAGCGCCTCATAGCCCCCCATCGAAATGTAATCCTCTATGCTTTCCGGATCAATTTTCCCGCAATTCTCAAGCACAATTCTCTGGCGTTTTCTGAAAAACGGTTGATCGAGCGAGCATTCAAGCCGTCCCAGGGGGGCGCCTCCGAGAGACTCAACAATATCCGACGCGTCTGAAACTTGAACACCCTTGTAGAGGACTCCGTCGGGCTCTATTGAAACCAGGGGGCCGGCAGAACATAATCCCAGGCATCCCACACCCTTGACCTGACACCAACTCTCAAGACCTCGCCTACTCACCTCTTTTTCCAGAGCATCCTTAACCAATCCGCTCTGGCAGGACAGACAACC
>CAITZA010000311.1 GCA_903896745.1 uncultured Desulfomonile sp.
ATGATCGTAGAACGGCAGGAAGGAGAAACATGGGGGAAAGCAGTTGTTCAACAACTGGCTGTCGATTTGCAAAACGAGTTTCATGGAGCAGGCGGCTTTTCGGCATCCAACCTTTGGCGTATGAAGGCTTTTTTTGAAGCGTACGCTGCTCAGGAAAAACTCGCACTACTGGTGCGAGAAATTGGCTGGAGCCACAATCTGGTGATTCTCGAACGTTGCAAGGATGCGCTCGAACGAGAGTTTTACCTACGCATGACCCGCAAGTTCGGGTGGTCGAAGAATGTACTGATTCACCAGATTGGCAACCAGAGCTACGAAAAATCTCTGCTTGGGCCAGAGCAATTTCGACAAGGCGCTGACGCCGGAACTTCGCGCACAGGCGAAGCCCGCGGTGAAGGACGAATACACGTTCGATTTTCTGGAGTTGGCCGAAGAGCACGGCGAGCTCGAGCTTGAGCGAGCGCTGATCGGAAAGATAGAGTATTTTCGTCGGGCGATGGGAGGCATGTTCGCCTTCATGGGCAGCCAGTACCGGCTTGAAGTGGATGGCGACGAATATTTTATCGATCTGCTCCTTTTCCACAGGCGGCTCAAGGCGCTGGTCGCTATCAAGCTGAAGATTGGCAAATTCATGCCGGAGTTCGTCGGCAAGATGCAGTTTTATCTGACTGCTCTTGACCGGCAGGTTTGGCAGGAGGACGTAAATCCGTCCATTGGCATCATCCTGTGCAAGGATAAAAACCGCACGGTGGTGGAATACGCTCTGCACGATACCGGAAAGCCGATCGGCGTCGCAACCTACGAAATCACCAGAACACTTCCCAAGGAACTTCACGGCCAATTGCCTACGCCACAAGAGATTGCGCGTCTGCTGGAGGGGATCGAGGGGAAAGAGTGAAGGCGAATTTTTTTTTCTGCAAAATGCCGGAAATGTCTGACTGTTTCACAAAGCACTTTGCGACAATACTCACACACAAATCAATCATTTCATCAGCGACTAACGTTTAGCTTGAAGGGCGCGGAAACAGGCGGGGAAGCCGGCTGTTGAAGCGTCCCGTTCGAAGCGTTTGTTAGCCGTATACATGGTGGCTGTTATTTGATCTTTTTTAGCATTTCACCAAGAACCGTTTGTCGCTTTAACCGATCACTTGATATATCTCCCATTGATTGAACGATTGCTGCTGCGTTTTTGAACGGTGTCACAGCCGATGTACCGTGTTTGGAAAGTGCGTCAATTATTTTCTGACAGTATGCTTCCATCTTTTTCGAGTTCATTTCGGGCATTTTCTCCCCGGCAATGATCACTCGCACAAGAGCAATGATGTGCCACTTGAATTTGCGCATATTCTGAGGAATTGTTCCATTTGATACGAGTAGATGTAGCCGATAGAGGGCCAGCGATGCGCAATAGAAAATGCATTCCTTATTGCCTTCGGCAAACATCTTTTCGCCAATCAATTCATACATCTGTTTCGGGTAACGATACGCCAGCTCCGGGCGGTGATAGAACATTGCCGCAACACATTTTGCGCTGGTGTGAACCGAGAAGACCCGCACAGCGGGTACGTCTCTGCCAATGAACTGACGGTCACGGCGTTCGAAATATAGACGCCCGTCTTGATCTTCGAACGAATCAAAGTACTGTTCGACTCGCCTGACAATTGGCCTAAGCGAGAAAAACTGATTTTCTTCGATTTTGGATTGACTGTTTGTGGCTCTGACAAGCTCTGCGAATACATCTTCATTCGAGGTTTCGACAATCTTAAGGTTGACCATAATCCTATCATTGAGGATTTTTCGGTTCTCATACAGTACGTTTGAAGTTTGACAACCATTTACAATTTGGAAGTTTTCAAGGTGCAAAATATTTCCTTGCACGCGCACATCTGGGCTAACGATGGTTATTCCGTTGTTCATTACGGGAAACCGCGTTGATGCCTTGTCATCATTCAGGGTGTCCGCAATAGATCGATTAACAGGGTTTTCACTACCCAAGAAAGAACGAACATTTTCTTCAAAAACTTGTGCCCGAAGATTCCCGTCCTCACTCATCAAGAGGTTTTCGACTACATCTTTGGCACTGGCTACTACGAGGTAGGCTTCTTCAATACCGGAAATCTTCGGAAGCGGTGCGTTACTAAAAATAGGCAACTGCGCTTGAATTCCGGAATAAGTTGAGACCCACAGTGCAGTCAGTTCATCCCGACCGATAAATTGAATATCAATTGAGGAGAAGAAGCCAACTGACTTTATTTCTCGCTCAAACTTCTTGCGAGCGTCCTCCAAAGCGTCTGGCTTGCCATATACACCAGTCGTAACGAAACGTGCAGTTAACGAAGGTTTTCCACCACGAATTTTCGGTACATTCTTCAGGCACACGTCGTAGATGGAATTCGCGTTGTTTTGAACTTCATCATCAACAGCGTAATTTTCTGCGTTGATGAATTTCTGAACTGACTCCTTGAATTTCAAAAAGTCTCCTAAGTCAAAGGAGTCGCTACGCTTAGCCTGAATGAAGACGACCTCCACATCGTGATTCTTCCGCTCCGATTTGAAGATTGATACGGCATCTTCTTCTGATATAAGAAGTTCTTCATCAACGATGATAGCTACTCCATCAATCCCATCGTCGCATTCACTTGTTGTTACGTCATCGAGTTCGATAGTCGAGCTAACCTTGGGTGTCAGTACTGCGTAGTTAACGAACCTCTCGAATTGGTCAGCTTCATTCATATCCTCAAGGCCAAAGCTCTTGGAGAAATTGTCCAAATGTGACTTGATGATTCGGTGCATTTGTTATCCTTTTGGTGCGCTTGTCGTAGCAAAAAAATTTGGGCTTGGAACGGCTAACAATGTTTATACTGTTTTGCCTAATCCTGAAAAGGCAGAAAGCTGCTTTCTGTATAAGACAACTTTAAAACCATAATAGCAAACCAACCTATTGATTATGTATATACAACTTGCTAATATTATCAATTATGTAAACCAGCCAATTTATACAGATCAGCCTATACCGTTTATAAACGTGTGAACAGAGCTTTTCACTCCATGACCGCCCTTGTTGTACAATACGTAGTCAAGATAACAACCTTTCCACAAAATTACATAACGACATCCCGATCTCAAAAATATTTTACGCCATAAAGAACAAGCTTCACCCCTCCAGCTCAATGCGAAACTTTTTCCCAAGCACCGTAGCAGCGCGAGAAAGCGTTGTCAGGGTCA
>CAITZA010000312.1 GCA_903896745.1 uncultured Desulfomonile sp.
AGAGTCCGGTCTTCCTTTCCCGGTGGTATCTGCGAGACTGATTTCATCTGGATTCTTTTCCATGAAATCGCTCACAATCCTGTAGACTGCTTCTGGATCAATTTGTCCTTCAAACTCGCATCCAAATGCGCACATTACGCCGGCTGAAACCGTTAGTCCCGCTTCCGAGGCCATAGCTACCATTTTGAGAGCCTGTCTCGTTGCAGTCTCCCGGGGCATGCCCGTGTTCTTTCGGCTATGCGATTCAGAAGCTGAAACAAAAATCTCCACATGCCTAGCCCCTGCCTCAATTGCCAAATCCAATCCCCTTTCATTCAGAACAAGAACGCTCAGCCGAACATTCTCCGGTTTTCCTAGGATACAGAGAACTTCATCAGTTTTTGCCATTTGAGGCACAAGCTGTTGATTTACAAATGAACCAACTTGAACGTATCTCAGTCCCACGCCGATAAGGAGATTTATCAGTTCGGCCCGTTGTCTGGGACTTAGAATAGTCTTTTCGTTTTGAAGCCCGTCTCTGGGCCCAACTTCCTGTATCTTGACATGATTGCCCATTTGCCACCATTACCCGGAGCAGTCTCGTATAAAAGTAGTTAACCCTGTTTCACGAAACTTTTCCAGCCCAAAACGGACGTATAACTGGATAAGTAGCTTTTGATCCCTCGCTGCAGTGAGATTTCCTGAATTGTCGGGGTTGCGACCACATTGTTGTGCTATAAGAAGGTTAGAAACTGACCCATTTTCAGGGCGAGGCTTGACAGTAAATTTCACAACCTGTAATAACGCATTTTCTGACGTTTGTTCTTTTGAGGGAACAAGCTTTTTGCTTTTTTGGAGGAATTATGGAAATAGTCGCAGACATACCGGGTCCGGAGGAGTGCGCAACCAGAATATTCAATTATTCGGGCCAGAAATTTGAACCGGAGGTTGCTGCAGAGTATTGGATGAAGATACTCCAGCACAAGTGGTTTTTGTCGGAGAAACTAGGACGTGACGTTGGCTTCAAGGTGGCCTGTGTAGATTTTATTGATAACACCGAGTCGATACAACAGGAACTGATGAAGGAGCAGACGGTAAATCTCCTCAAGGAGCTTGGCGCACAGGTCATTGACCGATCGATATGGGACACCATATCTGAAACCCAGCCACCCAAGCGTATCGTAGATAAAATGATCATTTTGCCGCTGACCGAAGTCGAACTGGCTCAGAAACACGGTGTGACTCCCCCAAAAACCATTATTTTTTTCGGCCCTCCCGGCACTGGAAAGACTCATTTCGTCAAGGCAATCGCCGGTGTGTTGGGCTGGTGGTACATTGAAGCTTCCCCTAGCGACCTGATGGCGGACGGACAGGATAGGCTGGGCAAGAATCTTAAACAGTTGATGGAAAAGGCGGCAACAGTTGACAACGCTGTCATTTTTATAGATGAATTTGAAGAAATTGCCGGCAACAGGGATCAGGCGTCACGGGTAGACAAATCGATTACGAATGAATTCCTGAAGCAGGTTCCCCTTTTCAAGAAACAGGCTGGTAACACGTTACTGGTATGCGCTACCAACTATATTGAACAGTTGGACTCAGCTTTACTGCGGCCTGGGAGGTTTGACCTAATAATACCTGTGGGCGCCCTCGATAATGAGGGCAGGAAAACAATATTTGAGCATTACCTGGAGAAAACCAATCACGGCGAGGTTGATATCGATAAGCTAGTCGGGATGATAGATTTTTTCACTCCGGCTGACATCGAATATCTTTTCAGGAAAGTAACCCAACGGTCATTTGAGAAAGAACTTGCCGAGGGTAAGGATTACAGGATATCTACAGGTGACTTTACTGGATTGCTTCCAAGAGTGAAACCTTCATTAAACGTTGAAATTATTAAACAGTTTGATCGTGATTGCCACAAGTATACCAGGTTGTGAGCCTGGTAGGGATCAACCATGGAAACACACCTGCTGACAGATATAATTATAATATGCGGACTTGCTTTGGGGGTCACATATCTGTGCAACAGATTTTATATCCCGGCCATTGTGGGTTTCCTTTTTACTGGTATGATCTCGGGTCCTCATGGTCTGGGGCTTATCAACCAGGTTCATGTGGTTGAGCAATTTGCCGAAGTTGGTGTGGTTTGCCTTCTATTCACTATTGGACTTGAGTTCTCTCTGGAAAACCTTCTCCAGATCAGGACTATCGCACTCGTTGGGGGAACGGTTCAGGTTTTGGCTACAACGTTCACCTGCGCCTGGATTGGAACCGGATTTGGCCTCGAATACAATCAGGCCCTATTCTTTGGCCTGTTAGTGTCGTTGAGCAGCACGGCCATAGTTCTTCAAATATTACAGCGCAATGGGGACATTTATAGCCCACACGGGCGAATGTCACTGGGAATACTTATTTTTCAGGACATCGCCATAATTCCGATGACACTTGTCATTCCCATGCTCGCTGGTGGTTCAGAAAACGCAACATCGATGATGCCTCTGGCGATTAAGGCGTCAGTTGTTTTCGTAATTGTATTTGTGGCGGCTAAATGGTTTGTTCCTAACGCGTTGTATCAGGTCGCCAAACTTAAAGACAGGGAACTGTTCTTTCTTGGGGTGGTATTTATAGGTCTGGGCATAGCGTGGATCACCTCGGAGGCGGGCCTCTCGCTTGCGCTTGGAGCGTTTCTTGCCGGTCTGATAATATCGGAATCAGATTATGGACATAGGGCGCTGGGATCGATCATTCCGTTCAGGGATCTTTTCACAAGCTTTTTTTTCGTATCAATCGGAATGCTGCTTAATCTGAAATATTTTGCAAGCCACCCTGTGTCAATTCTCATGGCAGGGGTTGGATTACTGGCCATAAAATTCATTACATCAGGAATTCCTGCAATCCTGCTGGGATTTCCATTGAAGACGGCAATCCTTACTGGGACAGCCCTATGCGGCATTGGGGAATTTGCATTTGTACTGCTTGCGACAGGATTCAAGCTGAAATTGGTAGATTCTGAATTTTATCAGACAGTCCTTGGGATTTCCATACTGACCATGATTGTCGCTCCTTTCCTGATCTCATCAGGCGCGAAAATTTCGGAATATGTTTATAAATTGCCTTTACCGGTCAAGCTTAAAACCGGCCTCAGAAAATATGATGATACTAACGATGGCGACATCCTGTTCAATCATCTGATAATTGTCGGTTACGGTTTGAATGGAAGACATCTTTTTCAGGCTTCAAAATTGGCTCATATTCCGGTGAGGATAATCGAGATGAACCCTGAGACAGTGCGAAAGGAGAGGGCCAACGGAGTTCCTATATTTTACGGGGACGCTGCGCACGAAGCTGTTCTGGAACATGCCCGGGTAAAAGAGGCCCGCGCCATGGCTGTTGTAATTTCCGACCCGGCAGCCACCAGGCGAGTCGTTGAAACTGCCAAACGACTTAACCCTAGCCTTTACGTTGTTTCAAGAACCAGATATATTACTGAAATGGACCCCTTGTACGAACTTGGAGCCGACGTAGTTATCCCTGAAGATTACGAAGCTTCAGTTGAGGCTCTCAATCATGTCCTCAACCGCTATCTGGTTCCCAGGGAGGACATTGAGAAATTTATTTCCCAGATCAGATCGGATCATTATGGTCTGTTGAGAAATTTGACGCATACGGAACAAACTGTTTGCGACTTGGAACTTCATATTCCCGGCACAGACATCACTACACTGAGAGTTCACAAGGGATCAGCGCTCGAAAACAAGTCACTTGCCCAGTTGCAACTCAGGAAGGAGTATGGGGCGACTGTTCTGGCAATCCGACGCGGCCCAAATATTATTGGCAACCCTGACGGTGATGAAGTTATCATGGCGGAAGACTCCCTGATAGTGATGGGAAATTCGAATGGGGTTATTTCCCTTGCAGAAATGGCAAAAGAATCCAAATTAATCCAGAGTTAACACGAAACAGCATCGGTACGGACAAGACAGGAAAGAGGAGAAAACTAATTGAAAGCTACGATTAAAACCAATAAGGGTGACATTCATCTGAACCTTTTCGCTGAAAAGACACCAGTCACAGTGGCAAATTTTGTCAACCTTGCTAACAGGGGTTTTTATAACGGACTCAAATTCCACAGGGTGATTGAGCAGTTCATGATACAGGGTGGTTGTCCGCGAGGCACTGGAACCGGTGGCCCGGGTTACAATTTCAAGGATGAATTTGACGCCACGCTCAGACATAGCAAACCTGGAATACTCTCCATGGCTAACTCGGGCCCCAACTCAAACGGTAGCCAGTTCTTCATCACTCACGTTCCCACTCCATGGCTTGACGGCAAACATTCCGTATTCGGCGAAGTGGTAGACGCTGCTGACCAGAAAGTCGTTAATTCCATCAGGAATGGCGATGTCATGGAATCAGTGACAATTGAAGGCGATGCGACAGACTTGTTTGCAAAAACTAGCGAATATCTCGAAAAATGGAATAAGGCGCTTGATGTAAAATAAGGTTGGAATTTTATAGCGAGTCTTTTTCAGATTCAGCGGGAATGGCAAAACCTCTTCCGTCATTCCCGCAAAAACTAAATCCGGCTCTTTCACATGCTCCCGTTGCAGGTCTGACCCTTTGAATCAATCAGTTCTGTCACTTGTCTGCCTAGACGCACAGAAGCGCTCAGAGTCCTGTCTTCCGGGTAGTATTGGGATGAATCAGTAATAAAAAGATTGCTCACTGTGGTCTCAAAACCCGGCATAACGTTTCGAAACCCAACTCTGCAAACAGCCTGGGCATTCCAGTCTCTAAACACTCTCCATTCCAGGATGTCGTCTTCGCTGAAACTGGGCTTAATACGTTTTAGCGCAGTCACGTACTCGTCGTACAGGTCTTCATCGGTCGCCCGCCATTTTGGATCATCGGCGCTTGTATAATAGGGTATGTATAGTATTTTGGACTGATCAAGGTCAGGACGAGGATTAAGGTTCGTTGTCTCCACTACCCCGTTGAATGAAATTGACGGGTCATTTACGTTCAGCCAGAAATTTTCTGTAAAAGGCTTTCTGACTAACATCAACATGCATACCACGTTGATATAATCGATTGACGCCAGCTTTTCGAAGAAGCCGTCCTTTTTGTCAACAAGCTGCAAGAAACCCGGGATCGCGCATGTTGAAAGGATCGCGTCAGACGCCATGAATTCCCCTGTCGCCAGTTCCACGCCCTTTGCTGAATTTCCGTCTACAACTATCTTCCGGACCCTGGCGTTCCTGAGCAATTCAAAATCGGTGTGAGTGGATATCTTTCCATAAATTCCTGATATCAGGTCATGACACCCTCGTTGCAGGAAACCGTAACTGTTTACCGCCAGCATCGAGGTTCGGGAACGGGCCACCCTGTGAATTCTATGCCATATCCATGCCGCTGAAACCTGGTCATGATACTTTCCGAACTTTATCCTGAGAAGAGGATCCCAAATAGCCCCATAGGCCTTGAGTCCAATGTTTCTAATCAACCATGGCTTTGCGGGCAACTCGTCAAGATCGTACCAGTCGCTCCGAAGTTGGGACATCAACACATTGATTCCAAAACGAATCCGCTGGGTTAATGGAACCGTAGAAAAGTTTAACAGATCAAACGGTGTGTTGAACGGATAAATTCGCCCATCGATGAAACAACTCGTGGAAGCTTCACGCCATGAGAGCCTGTCACCAAGACCTAGTTCATTTATGAAAGAAACCAGCTCGTGATCTTCGCGGCATATAAAATGATAATACTTTTCTACGGGAACGCCAGACAGATCAACAGAAGCCGCCAGTCCCCCAAGCAATTCCGACGATTCTATTACCCTAACCCGCCAGCCATTCTTCAAAAGACCATAAGCCGCCGTTAGACCTGTGATGCCCGCTCCGATTATTGTTGCTGTTTTCTTGGTCAAAATACTGAGTCGCTTCCTGTATTATAGCTTTTGAAAACGGAAAATCATGATGCCAGCAAATAGTCTTTTGCCCGGATCAGAATCGATTTCAGATGATTGGGGCTCTTGATTTCAGTTAGCATTTTCAAGAGAATTTTGGGTCTCAGATGAAATTCGAGAAACGCTTGGCGCTGGAAAGATTTGAGTTCCTCAGAGGTAATTCCTTCAGGAGAATAAGGCGTATTGGAATATGCCAGATCTTCCCAGTCCGGGGGGCTGATTTCACCGGAATCAAGTAGCCTCTGGGTGGCCAGGGTTCCTGGTAGCGGCAGGAAGTTGCTGAAATGAGCTCTTTTTAATGGCAGGCTCTTGGCAAAGTCTATCGTTTTTCTGATGTCTTCTTTTGTTTCACCCGGAAACCCGAGTAAGAAGAACCCGCTAGGCTCTATTCCCGACTTTGCTATCATTTCAACTTTTTCACGTATCATTTCAACAGTGAGCTTTTTGTTCATCGCATCCAGGATACGTTGCGAACCAGACTCTATACCCACAGTAAAGGCGTAGGCGCCCGTCTTTTTCATCCACGCAAGGGTTTCCTCATCTATTGTGTTCAGACGCAACCCGTTTGGGAACGTATAGCTGATTCCCCAATTCTTGCTGTCCAGAATCCGGCAGAATTCAAGAACACGGGTCCTCGACATGTTGAACATGTCATCAATGAAATGGAATTCACGCACTCCATAATCCCTGTGCAACATTTCCATTTCATCAAAAACACCCTGAAGAGACCTGAACCTTAGCCTGTTTCCCATATTGACGGGGGATCCGCAGAAAGCGCATGTGTAAGGACAACCTCTTGTAGTGGCAATGGGGGCTATTGGGAACTGCCTGTAAAATGCGCCTTGCGGAGCATCCGGATAAGAACCCGGTGGCATCAGGTCCCAGGCGGGAAACCCCAGGGAATCCAAATCCTCGATAAAATCCCGATCATTGGCCAATTCCTGTCCATCAACCCTGTATATAAGGCCGGGAATGCTCTGCAGGTCAATGGATTCATTTGACAGAATACGCCTGGCAAAAAGTGGCAGGCTGATTTCGGCCTCTCCTATGAAGCCAAAATCTACACCTTCAAAATCATGAAAAATCTTTATTCCTGTGGCAGAGACGTGAGGGCCACCCAAAATTATCGTGGTTTCAGGCATCGCTTGCCTGATCTGACTTATGCTATTCCTGACTGATGAAAAATCGGACGAAAAGACCTGAAAACCTAATATCTTGGGGTTATGTGACTTGAGAAGCTGTACCAGTTTTTCCACGGTCAGCTTTTCCTTGATAGAATCAACTATAGATACGCTCTCGAACCCTGACTTTCTGAGGGAGGTAGCCAGATAGCCAAGTCCTATTGGAGGCACAACGTAATGAGATTTCCCGACAGGGACTACCAGTGTAATGTCGTACGGCAATAAAATGACTCCAGGTATTAATCAGATTTCCAAGGCAGGCATGTTACCACAAAAACTAGTTCAGTAAACCCTGTGAAATTATCTTTTCCGCAATTCGCTCCGCAATCATCCCTGACATCCTGGCGCTGTAATGGACAGCATCAACGTATAGTGGTTCCTTGAGATTCTCCTGCATGTCTGCAAGCCAGAGAAAGTTTATGCCCGGCCTACCCTGTTCGTACTCTTTTGCCATGGCTTCATAACCCGGCCTGAGATAGGGCAGGAACCTGGAATAATTGAAATCCTTAAATATATTGTGATTTTGATCATATTTGTAAACGGGGACTGGCTGCCAGACAAACAGCGTTTTTGTTCCGAATTCTTTCGCCAGCGATTCAACAACCTTTTTGTTCAAAAAGTAGCGATTCAAAACGGCATTGAATATTTCCGGATCCGATTTTGTTTCAACGGAAATTTCATGATCCTGGTCCAGTTTGAACAACCTGAACACCGGCCAATCCGAAAGCCAGCGTTTTAAAGGAGGGATTTCTCCTGTTTCCATGAACTGCGTCAAATCTTTTGTAAATCCAGGATTCCCATCGTAATGGGCAAAATCGTTAAGACCATCCACAAAAATCACCAGATCCGGTACAATTCCAGATGCAAGAAGTCTCTCGAAAAAAACCGCTTCCTGCGGAAAAATATAGCTACACCTGCCCAGATTGAAGACTTTTATTTGCGGGTTTAGATTTGAGCGGAGCTTTCTCTGAAGCTCGGAAGCGATAGTTTCATCATCCGTCACTCCATATCCAAATGCTGTTGATCCTCCGAATACCATTATGTTTGGCCCTTCATGGTCAGGCGGCCATTTTGCCTGATCGCTGATCGGCCTGAAGCCCTGTGCGTCAACGTTTACATACCTTCCTGCATATGGCCGTTCCTTGAACTGCACATAAGGCTCATATCCGAGGGACACGGATCTGGTTTCCCTGAGTAACCTGCTCAACTCCGCAGGTTTCATCTGGGGGTAAACAGGTTCTAACGCTGAATCGTATTCCTTGTACTTGAAAAGCCCTAGATGCCTGCTATCATGGGATGAGGTGTTCTTGAGAAAATTGAGAACATGAGAACTAACATAGTTAATCAATACCGTCACGATGACGGCATTGAGGAAAACTATGGCGGTAATTCTGTAATAACTGCTCAGCCTCGAAAGAAATGATCGCACGACAGGGAGCCTATAATTTTGCGAAATTTGACAGTACTTTTAGACCATTATCCTGACTCTTTTCAGGATGAAACTGAAGGGCATAGAGATTGCCTCGAGAAACAGCGCACGTAAAATCGATGCCGTAATTTGTTTTTGCGGCAATATCTTCACTGTTCAAGGGATCGACGTAATAGGAATGGACAAAATAGAACCATGAACCATCAGGAATATCGTTAAAGATAGGGACCTGTTTTTGGAAATTGACCTGATTCCAACCCATGTGCGGGATTTTTAGTCCCATGTTTCTGTCAAAAGCCCTGACCTTACCGGGTATAATCTTTAGGCCCGCATTCAGACCGAACTCTTCGGATTCATCAAAGAGAAGCTGAAGTCCAAGACAGATTCCGAGGAAAGCTCGATCGCTTTTCATGAAGTCAAGGATGGGAGCAACCAGTCCAAAAGAATCAAGATTTTTCATACATTCGGGAAATGCGCCAACACCTGGGAGCACCAGCTTTTCGGCGTCCCTGATTTTCATCGGATCTCGGGAAATTGCGGCATTCGCTCCGATCTTCTCAAAACCTTTCTGAACACTTCGCAAATTTCCCATTCCGTAATCAACAATGACTATCATTTATGGGCCTCAATCGATCATCTCAATAAACTGTATAAAATTTGTCCTGAATCCGTCAACATAGTCTTGCGGAAAATCTTGTTACTATTCAAGAACACCTTTGGTTGATGGAGCTCCCAGAACGCGTGGATCAATTTCCGCCGCCTTCCTTAGCGCTCGGGCCAGAGCCTTGAAAAGACCCTCGGCTGCATGATGCGGGTTCTGGGCCGATTGAACCGCGGCATGCAGGGTCATGGCTGAACGGTCCGAAAAAGCCTGAAAAAATACACGCACCAAATCCAAAGGGAAGTTTCCAGCGCTCCTGTCTTCCAAGGGATTGGATAGAGCCAGAAATGCCCTTCCAGAAAGGTCAAGCGACACGGTGGCCAATGCCTCGTCCATTGGGATGGATGAAAAACCATAACGCCGGATACCATGTTTGTCACCAAGCGCTTTCCTCAAGGCGTCCCCCATACATATACCAACGTCTTCGACGGTGTGATGGAAATCTACCTGTAGATCACCCTGAGCGCTAATCTCAAGATCAAAAAGCCCATGACGTCCAAAAAGATCGAGCATGTGGTCAAAAAAACCGATACCCGTATTAATTGTCGATTTGCCGGCGCCATCCACACAGAAGCTGACGTTCACCTGGGTTTCCGATGTGTTGCGTATTATCTTTGCTCTTCTCATGTCAATTGTCCTTTGGGTTCATGATCAGTGGCCTTCTTGATAATAGGTTAACTTATCATAACATCTTGTCTTTTTCGCTGGAAATGTCTGCGCCGAGGGACCTGAGTTTTTCTTCAAGACGTTCATAACCACGGTCCAGATGATAAACACGATGAACTTCCGTTGTTCCCGTAGCCGCAAGTCCGGCCAGAACCAGTGAAGCGCTGGCCCTTAAATCGGTAGCCTGAACATGTGCGCCAGAGAGCTTCCTGACACCGGTTACCAACGCCCGTCTTCCTGAAACCCTTATGTTCGCCCCCATCCTCACCAACTCCTGAACGTGCATGAAACGGTTTTCGAAAACCTGCTCGGTAATCACACAGCTTGCATCGCCCAACGCCATCAACGCCATGTATTGGGCCTGAAAGTCCGTGGCAAAACCTGGATAAGGGTCA
>CAITZA010000313.1 GCA_903896745.1 uncultured Desulfomonile sp.
ATGATAGTGAACCGTATCGATGACATTTCGGATTCCTATCTTGTCGTCCATATGGATGTCACCGCTTACAGAAATACTGAGGAACGTTCCCAAATCTTTGCTACTCTCCTCAACTCCGAATCGGATGGAACGAAATTCTTGTTTCAGGAACCGGACGGATCGTACGCCATTCTGGCTATGCTTGAACAAAGCTCCGAAGGTTTAGTTCTTACAGATCCTCAATTCAGGGTTATTTACGTTAACAATTCAATGAATAGATTGCATGGTTATCAACCCGGCGAACTGATCGGAAAGGATTTAAGTATTCTTTTCGACACGGATGAAATCCGATTTCATCAATTGGCTTTCCCAGAACGAGATGGCGGGTTGTCTTTCGATGGTGAACTTTTCAACAGACGGAAAGATGGGACAACTTTTCCGAGCATAACATACAAGAGGGCTCTGATTAGCGCCAGGGAAGTTTCAGGGTACGTTTGGACAATCCACGACATCACCAGGCTGAAACAATCCGAAAATGAACTCAACAGAAGAGCTGAGGAACTTGAAGCCAAGATAAGGCAATTAAACTGCCTGTATCAGATTTCGGAACTCACCCAACGGCCACATATGACTCTTGCTGAACTCCTTCAGGGAATAGTCGCACTGATTCCTGAGGCTACAAGGTTTCCTAACAAAATCGGAGCAACGATACAGGTTGGGGGTGAAATTTTCTCTGCGGGCCCGGTTGACAAAAAGCTGTGGGACAGATCTTTTGAAATAAAGGTGGAAGACAAGGTTGTGGCCACATTGACTATATGTTTTTCCCAGTATTATCAAGGCGATGAAACCTTTGAAATGTTCGATGATGAACTGACTTTGATAAAAGTGGTCGGAGAACAACTTGGAAGGTTGATTGAAAGATATGGTTTGGTAGCCGAACTGGAGCAACATTCCGTAGATCAATACGGCGATCTGTCCAAACTAGAGCTTGTTTCAGGGCCCAGATTAACCCCAGTTTCTACCCAGGCCTATGGCTTGGGACCGCTAAGTGAAACACGACCTGAAGAATTCCACGATTTGCTGGGAAGTTACGAGGAAGCGCTAGATCTTGTAATGGATCAAAAAACTTACAAGGTCGATCACAACATATCTGAATTACTCCGAGACCTTGCATCAAGGATTGGTTTTTTACGTGGCGGCCCCAGGGATGTGATCGAACTCCATTCTACTGCAGTGCGAAACAAAACCAGGGATGCTGGCAAACAGCGCGCCAAGGCTTATTTTACCGAGGGAAAGTTCATGGCTTTCGGCCTGTTGGGTCACCTGGTATCATTTTACAGAAACAGGGCCCAGTTTGTAACAAATAAATAATTCACTTACCAGATAAAAGGTTAATAACATGAACAAATATCGACTAACGCTATATGTTACGGGAAGATCGTGGCGATCCGAGCAGGCAATAGCGACTTTGAAAAAAATCTGCGAGCATGAATTCATGAATGAGTATGAACTCCAGATAATTGATCTACTCGAACAACCGCATTTGGCAGAATCTGAAAAAATTTTGGCTACCCCTACCCTCGTAAAATCGTTACCGCCTCCGTTAAGGAGAATCATAGGTGATCTATCGGAGGCTGAAAAAGTATTGAAGGGCTTGGACCTGCAAATGATAAAAATTTAGATACATTAAGAGGCGCAAAACCAAATGGAACTATTGTCTGACTCGAAATTGCTCGTCAAGTTACCTACCGGTCTTTCAGGATTTGATCTTATAGCCGAAGGGGGACTCCCAAAGGGACGCACCGCCCTGGTCAGCGGCACTTCAGGAAGCGCCAAGACAGTGTTTGCGTGCCAGTTTTTGGCTGAGGGCATATTAATGGCCGGTGAGCA
>CAITZA010000314.1 GCA_903896745.1 uncultured Desulfomonile sp.
AATGCTTTTGTTTTTAGCGATTCAAACAAATTCTTCAATGAGAAATTCCAGGTTACCAAAAAAGAGTTGGTTGGGAAAAGACTCCTCGAAATGTTTCCGGGAATGGATTTGAACGGGCTTCCGGAATCGCTGCGACGAGTTTGCATTACGGGCGTGTCCGAGAGTATTCCGGCCCAATACTATAAGGACTGGAGGAGTGAGGGCTGGTGGGAATGTGAGATTTACAAATTGCCCAACGGAGAGGTTGCAGCAATATTTAACGACGTGACCGCTCTAAAGGTTGCAGAAAATGATCTTGCAAATAGTGAGGCTCGCTGGCGGTTTGCGCTGGAAGGCGCCCGTGAGGGGGTATGGGACTCCAATATTACAACAAGTGAGGCCTATTATTCCCCACGATGGAAGTCCATGCTCGGATATGAGGAACACGAAATCGCCAACTCACACGCAGAATGGGAGACTAGGCTTCATCCGCAGGACCGGCTCCGTTGTCTTGCCGAAGTCGAAAGGCATTTCAGGGGTGATTCGTCGTTCTATGAGAGCGAATACAGGTTGCGGTGCAAGGACGGGTCTTACAAATGGATTCTGGCTCGAGGAAAAGTGGTTAAATGGACCGAAGAAGGAAAACCGCTTCAAGTCGTAGGAACCCATACGGACATTACCGAACGCAAGCAGACGGAGCTTGAACTCAGGGAGAGTTCCGAGCGCATTCGCAACCTCTTCAGGAGTCACGACGCTGTCATGCTTTTGATTGAGCCGGTTTCAGGCAGGATAATTGACGCGAATCTTGCCGCAAAGCGGTTTTACGGATACCCGGTGTCGAGGTTACGGGAGATGTCTATTCATGACATCAATATGTTCTCGCCTGAAGAAGTTGAGAGGGAACGCATTTCTGCGCTTGAAGGGAGTCGTGACTTCCTTGTTTTTCCACACCGACTTGCCAACGGGGAAATACGGGTGGTGGAAGTTCATTCTTCTCCGATACAGATCGGCGGAGAGACAATCCTGTTTTCGATAATTCATGACATTAGCGAACGCCAGAGGCTTCAGGAAGAACTGGCAGATAAGAAAATCCTGATGGAGGGCCTTCTAAACTCGATACCGGAAATAATTTTCTGGAAGGGGCTTGATGGCGTCTATCTGGGTTGCAACCAGGAAAACGCGACATTTTTGGGAAAAAACATAGAGGATGTCATTGGACGAACTGATTACGATTTGATGCCCAGAGAAGTTGCGGATGCGTGTCATCAAAGCGACAGTCGTATGCTGGAAGAGGGCGCTCCCCGGCATAGCGAGCAGTGGGTCGTATATCCTGATGGACGTAGAGTGCTTCTAGACATTCTCAAGGCGCCTCTAAGGGCGAGAGACGGAACCACTATCGGAATACTGGGCGTTTCCAGGGATATCACCGAACGCAAACGCATGCTTGAATCACTGATGCAAAGCGAGGAGAAGCTCCGGACCATAGCTGACTATACTCATGACTGGGAATACTGGGTCGATCCGGAACGGAAACTCGTCTATGTTTCCCCGTCCTGTGAAAGAATTACCGGATATGCTGCCGAGGAATTCATGGATTCTCCTGGTCTCTTGATGACCATAGTTCATCCAGATGACTTTTCAATCGCATGCAATCATTTCGAAATGTCGCAAGAAGACGATGACAGGTCCATCCAGTTCAGGATAGTAAACCGTTCCGGAGAGGTGCGCTGGATTTCACATTTCTGTCGGCCTGTTTTTGGGCAAGACGGAACATGGTTGGGCCGCCGAGCCAGCAATCATGACATAACCTATGAAAAAGAAATGGCTCAAGAACTAATCGAGAATGAACGCAGACTCCTCCATGCAGGGAAACTCGAAAGCCTTGCGGTTATGGCTGGAGGTATAGCGCATGACTTCAACAATCAGTTGATGGCCTTGCTGGGTAATCTTGAACTGGCTCTGGACGATGCCCCGGTTGGCGCCAAAATCCGAAAAAGAATAGAGAATGCTATCCTGGCTACCGACAAATTGACCGCGCTCACGCATCAAATGCTTGCATATACCGGCCAGAAATATTATCGCTCCGACGACCTGAAACTGGATGAAATAATTAAGGATCAAGTGGACTCCATTCGACCTGACACTCCGGAAAATGTTACACTCAACATCAGGGATGACATTGACGCGCCCATGATTCGTGGGGATGAGGATCAGATAAGACGTGTGTTGATCAACCTTGTTACCAACGCTATTGAGGCGATAGGCGATGGTATAGGGCAGGTCAATGTTTCAAGTGGCATGATGTTTTGCGACAGGGAGAGTCTGAACCAGAGCCTGCTTCAAGAAAAGCCCGCTCCCGGGCAGTTTGCCTTTTTGCAGGTTGATGATAACGGTTGTGGAATGGATGAGGCTACCCGCTCCAAAATTTTTGATCCATTCTTCAGCACAAAATTCTGGGGACGTGGCCTTGGAATGCCGGAGATGATGGGCATAGTCAGAAGCCATAAGGGCGCCATATTCCTGAACAGCAGGCCAGACATCGGGACTACCGTCCGGGTCATATTTCCATTACCGGTGGATGCAACACCCATCGCTGTAAACGGAATCGACCACAAAGAAGCGCAAACACAAGTCCCCGGAGATACTCAAAGGCAAAAAACAATTCTCGTTGTTGAGGATGAGGCTGAAGTGCGTGAGCTATGCATTGAATTACTTCAGATTTTTGGATACAATACATTATCCGCTGCAGACGGCGACGAGGGAGTCAAGAAATTCAGGCAGCATCAGAAAACAATAGATCTCGTTTTGCTTGACCTTATGATGCCTCAGATGGATGGTTTCGAAGCTTTCTCGCAGCTTGTACAGATTAAGCCGGATGTTAAAGTGGTCATCAGCAGTGGATACACAAAAGAAGCGCTTGTGAACAAGTTTCAGGGAGTCTTCCCCGCAGGTTTCTTACACAAGCCGTATCAAATGGACCGGCTCCTGGAAGAGCTTGAAAAAGTGCTGGGCGAGCCAGTCTGATTCCTTAAGTCCAATACGCCGTTTTGATAGGATTCAACCTCTAGGGGACATTCATGAAAGAAAGTGACGCCAAGAGCGATGACCAAAAAATGGGGGGTGAGCTTCGAGAACGAGCCGAATCCTATCTAACTGACCAATCAGGCCCAATGCCCGATATCTCAGGGCTATCATACAAACATCTTCAACAGATTGTCCACGAACTGCATGTCCATCAGGTAGAGCTGGAAATGCAGAATGAGGAACTGCGGCGGACATCTCTGGATTTAGAGCTTTTGGGGGTCAAATACAGGGACCTCTACGATTTTGCGCCAGTCGGATACCTTTCAGTTGACAGTAAAGGTATCGTCCTGGAGGCAAACCTGATGTCAACCATGTTGTTGGGACGGGACAGGAAAGAAGTGGTTGGAAGGCCGGTTTCGCGTTTTATTTGCAACCAGGACTCCGACATATTTCACCTGATGTTTCATAAGATGTTTGAGACGAATTGCAAGCAGATTTGTGAGCTGCGGTTTTTCAGAAAGGACCTGTCGCTTTTTGAAGCCCAGTTGGAAGGCTCTGTCTCCGAAGAAGATGAATCGATCCCGAGGTATGCAAGGCTGATACTGTCCGACATAACCGAACGCAAGCAATCAGAGCATGCGTTGAGGCAGAGCAACAAACGATATATGGATCTCACCGAACTGTTACCTCAGCTAGTGTATGAGGCGGACATAAACGGAATGCTCAAGTTTGCCAATTCCGCTACACTAAATGTCCTGGGATACGCTGCCGAGGAGCTGATCGACAGATTGAGTGTTGCGGATGTTGTAGTTCCAGAAGATCGGGAAACCGTTAACTGCCACGTAGAGAAACTAATCAATGGACAGACATTATCAATACTGCAATGTTCATTGTTGGCAAAAGACGGGACAACTCTTCCCGTGCTGGTCTATTCGAGTCCCATATACGATGAACTAAGGATTACAGGAATCAGGGGGGTAGCTATAGACGTCAGCCCCTTAAAGAAGGCGGAAGAAGAGAGGGAACAACTGCGGGAACAGCTTTATCGTTCCGAGAAACTCGCGGCGCTTGGCGCTCTGGTTGGTGGGATGGCTCACGATTTTAACAACATGCTTCAGATCATAGTGGGGTATTCTGAAATTTTGATGGATGACGCCGCAAAAGGTAAGGTGGACTATTCGAGCGCCAAGGCTATTTTCAAGACTGCTCAGGAGGGCGCCGAACTGGTTCGCAAGCTGATGTCCCTTGCGCAAAAATCTAACGCGTTCCTACAGCCCTTGGATTTGAATGAGCGACTCAGGGAAATCCACGCTGTCCTTAACCGAACGCTACCATTATCGATTCATGTTGGCCTTGATTTAACGGGCGATCGTGCGATTATCCGTGCCGATCAGAATCAGATTGACAAAATTGTCATGAACCTTGCTTCAAACGCAACCGAGGCAATGCCGAATGGAGGCAGGATAAGGATTGCAACCAGGAAGGTCGTGCTCGACGCCGATCAGGTCCGGAACAAGGACGGACTTAGACCGGGCGAATATATTGAGCTTGCAGTATCTGATAATGGCCAGGGCATTGACAGGCGACTCATCGGAAAGATATTTGATCCTTTTTTTTCGACAAAACAAAGAGGAACCACAAGGGGAACCGGCCTAGGCCTCTCTGTAGCGCGGGGCATCGCTCAACAGCACGGCGGTCAAATAACCTGCGAAAGCCAACCCGGAAAGGGCAGCGAATTCAAGGTATATTTCCCTGAAATCTGATCTGTCCTTTATCCCAAGCGAAAACACAACAAAAATATAATGATTCCATGACGTGGACATGGAAATGTCATCGATAATCGGCGTCCAATTGTTTCTATGGAAGGAATCTTAATACGAACAAATTATGGGCAGGATGACCGCCAACTTCAAAAAACAAATACCATATCCTTTCAGAATTGACAAAATCGGCCAATATATCATCTTGACAGATTTTGGTTCCTATTGCTAATGTTTTTGGTCTAATAACAGCAACACCCTTTCTGGAACGACCTTCTCTTCAATGACCGATTATTGTTCTTGGGGCACGGTTAGGTCTATGGACAAATGTCGTTACTTCTTGGAGCTTTGCTTATGGCAATAGTTAGAATAACCAAGGAACCTAACTTACGAAATTCTACCATCAGGAAATTGGTCAAATCCGGAGTCCACAGGTCCTACCATCAGATTGATATCTTCAAAAAGGCTCTTAATGAAGCTGATGCGCTTTCATTCACTGAACCTTCTGACTGCCTGAAAGTATTGATTCAGGCTGAACAGGCAAATATTGGTGAATCTCTTGGGCAAAGACGAGAAACGCCACTTACACAATCGCGGAATATTGGACTATCTGTTAAATGTTTTGGAGACTTTGATCGAATTGACATCTTCAAGGTTTCTTACAAAGAGAAGAAGATTCGGCGCGAGATTGGAAGTGAATCAGTTTACGAATTCGGCGAGTTTGATGGGACAAAACGGTTGGAGAGAATTCAGGACGAACGAATCAAACTGGACAATTCTGCGTTAAAACGTGAAAGAATTTTCAGATTTCTACAGTATAGCCACTTGTGGGGTCAGCGGGAAATTGGGAGCTGGGATCAGTGGCTTCCTATTCGTAGGGTATATTCTCATTTGGCTCTTCCAAGACATTTGGACGCAGATGGTTTTGTGAAGGCTCTCTCCCAGAAAAGCTTTACTTCTTATACTACTGCACAATTTGTTTTTGATTTGGCCCGATTTGGATGTGTCGGACAGACTCGGATCACAATTGGCGGTTCTAAAAATTGTTAAATCGGATTAATAAATGGAACCTTATGAAATTCTGGCCCGATTAGCCGAACATGGTGTCCCACCGGATGGAGACTTGGCGCTACGGATGTCAGTCGGACTTGACGATACCCTGCAACGTTTCAAGGATGAAACACTCTATTTTATTTCGGGTGGTGGGGCTGAGTTGAAGTTTTGCTATGGACCCTATGGTCGAGGCAAGACTCATCTCTTGAAATCGCTGCAAGCATTGGCACGTTCTCTAGGATTTGTAACTGCATACATTGATTGCAGGGCCGAGCAATCTCCTTTTTCTTCACTGGAAGAGACATACCGAATGATTGTTGCCTGTATGGAGCCTCCTGGAGAAACAGACGGCTTGGGAATCGACGCAGTCATAAGGGCCAGAATTAATTGCAAGGATGATCAAGACTCTGTCATGAAGCGTCTTCATTCAGAGCACAAACTGGAACTCGGATTCAAAAATCTTCTACTTTCATACGTTGAAACCATGTATAGGGATGAAGAAGTTGATCTGAGAAATAGTATAAAAACTCTCTTGTTGGCCAATTCGGCTTATAGAATCAATATTTCAAGCTTGTATCAAAGATATCCACAACTGCCAGGACCTTTAGGAAAACTTTCCAAACGTAATGCAAATCTTTGGATCAGATCTTTGGCGTCACTTCCATTTATCATGAATTATCAGGGTCTTGTAATCTTTTTCGATGAGACTGAAAAAAGTCACCACATGACCAGTTTCAGATTGAGAAAACAACATCAACACTTGGTAAATATAAGAAATCTTGTAGACCATGTAGCAGTAGGGAATTTTTGTGGATGCGCCTTCTTTTTTGCGGTGGTAGAGGATTTCATTCAGATAGCCAGCTCAAGCCTCGGCGCCCTGGCTCAGCGGATTGAACGCCTGCATCCCGATCGCAGAAATCCTCGGGCTGTCTGGACAAGTCTTGACGAACTGACGTCACCAGATCCAGATCATCCTGAATTTTATGAGCAATTAGGGGAAAGAGTTATCGATATAGCCCTCAGCGCTGGCATGACAAGTTATCGAGGCTCTCTTCTAAAAAACGAGATTTTGGAGAAGGGCCGCCTAGCTTCACAAGATGTTTCAATTGGAGCCGTAAGAGAATTTGTAAAATTCGCAGCCTCAAGGGCGGCTGAAGAAATTGATACCTAGAGAGGTTTTCAGCATGTCAAATGATGACGCCTACGAACTTTGGGCCCTACTCGGGGAGCAAGGCAAAGCTCCGACTCAAATTGCAAAAGCCAATGAGGCTCTTAACATTTACTCGGTTGGGATACAACCCTGGATCGACAGGTTGTCCAAGACCTATCTAAAGCGATTATGCAAGTCAAATTCACATTTCAAGTTGGTAATTGCGCCGTACGGGGGTGGAAAAACGCATTTTCTTGTCTCACTGGGTGGCAGGGCGCTAGACGAAAACTATGCGGTTTCTTATGTGGCGTGTTCCGAAAATATACGCTTCGACAACTGTTTCGAGATATATCGCTCCTTCTTGAACAACTTAACGTTGCCGGGTTTAAATGGGACAGGCCTCTCCACTCTGATCGAGGAATGGATCATTCCCCATAAATTGAAAACAATTCGTGAAAAAGCTCCGGACCCGGAAAAAGCGATCGAAATGTGGCTTAATACCCTTTATAGAAAAGATTTCCCGGAACCTACATTTGCCAGAGTTTCGGCTACAGCCATTCGTGAATTGATGGATACAGAATCTGCCCCCACAGGGGATGCTGCATTTCGTTGGCTTAGGGGTGAAATCGATACATTAACCAAAAATGAGCAATCCGTGCTGAAGGTTTCATCCATTTCTGCAAAAGAACGCAATGAGTTCGGCAGGCGGTTACTTTTGTCTATGTGCATTTTCTTGAAAGAATTCGACTTAAATGGTGTTGTTATACTCTTTGATGAAGTCGAAACTTTGTTTAATGCGAAGGGAAAAGCTTTACTTCGAGTCTTATCGGCTATGCGTGTCCTGTTAGATTTACCTGTTGGCATTTCCGGTGGCGTGCCTCTTTTTGCAGTATTTTCAGCAGTCCCTGATGTTCTGGAACAGTTTTCCAAATACCCTGCACTGCAACAACGAATGGCAGTTGCCGGCGCCTCTTTTGGTGAAGGTAATAATTTTGCGCCTCAACTAGATTTGAATGAGCTAGGTTCTCAGAAAGAGTTTCTGAATTCAATGGGCCTAAAATTATTGAATCTTGGGGAAACAGCAACAGATCATACTTTTAACAAGCAGATCCAGTCTGAGAATATATTAAGACTTGCTGCTGTAGCGGCAAACACCGATCTCGATGTAAACGCCAGGCGATTATTTGTTAAGGCCTGCGTCAATATCCTGGATCAGCAAATAGCGGTTGGGGAAAGGGAATATTCCGAATCTGAACTCAGAGAGAGGTACAGGGGATCGTTTGATCTGATCAAGTCGTCAGAAGAAGAGGAAATGGAAACGTGACAACCGGGTGGAAAGATTTTAACCTAAAAAATTTCATCAAGGGCTTTTTTCAGCAGAGTGATGCTCCAAAAGTCGGTGTCAAAGTTTTTCATGCCAGTTACGGTGAGGGAATAATATCAGACACTAAAGGATTTGGCGCTACAGGAAAAGTTACTGTAGATTTTGGTTATGCAAAACCGATTCTCCCACTTTTAGAGCTGATTTTTGATGTGAAAGCTGAAGAGCGAAATGACGAAAACGATCGACCTATAGAGACGCCCGAAAACAAATATCCTGAATCTGTTTCGATAGTTCACACTGATTCAATTCCAACCGAAGAAATCCCGCAACCTGAAAGCGCAGAAAAACATGATTCAGATGCATCTTTTTCGTATATTCCCATAGAACCTGACATCCATCTCACCTCTTTGAACGAAACCTCTCCTAAATCGACGGCCACTATAACGAAGCATTCAATATCCAAAATTGAACCTCATATACAAAGTCCAGCCAACGTCAGGCTCGATTCTGAGGTTTCATCGGAGGCAGCAATTTCTCTATCACAGGATTCCATGCAGTCTCTTCCACTTCCGGAGATCTGTAAACATCCTGCTGAAACAGCGGAATCGCGAGTAATAGAAGCCAGAAAGGGGATCATGGCTCTGAGACTGGGCCAGGTACTTGAGTCTCAAGTTTTGGATCTTAGTGTTGGGACAGAGAACCTTGAAAGAGAATTGCGACGTTCTGTTTCCATGGCTATTCAGGAAAAAACGGTTTTCGTTTTGCTGGATGCTGCGTGGGGCGCCGGGAAGACTCATGCGCTAACAATGCTGCAGGCTTTGGCTCGCGAAAATAGAATGGCCATCTCATGTGTTGTGATGGATGGAGTGTCGGCATCATTTACTTATCCAATGGATTTAATGAGTGAAGTCATGTCGTTGCTACGTTTTTCAGATGACCCTATTTCATGCGATCTGTCTTACCAGCTTTCTAAGGCCAGGAAGCAGAATATAATGGATTACCTGGAAAGAAGAGGAGCTCATTTTATTTCCGATACTCTAATGTCGCTACCGCCCGTGGCTCTTGATGATAATGACGTTATGGATGCCATATGTGATTTCTTGTCTCTGAAAGCTTCTGCAACCCACACAAACAGAGAACTTCAGAAAAAGTCTTTTTATACAAAGTTGAAAACCATTAAGGCTTCGAAGTTGGCGGACAGAGCGTCTCGCTTTGTAGCGCTACTGAAGGAATGGGCCATTTTTTCATCTGCAATGGGGTGTAATGGCCTGTTGCTGGTTCTAGATGAGCTAGATGTTGAATATTCTCATTCTACTGCCCGATCAGCAAGCGCAACCAAATTGCGCCTACGCCGCAGAGAATTGTTACAGGAACTAAGCCAAATAAGAGATGCTCCTCTACTTGTAGCCTTCGCAGCAGCCCCGGGAGGATTTGACGAAAATGAACAGAATGACCCAGTTCTCGATATTATGAATTGTTTTAGTCACAGGATAAAACACATCAGGATTCCAGCCCTGGAAAAGAGTGATTTCCGACAACTCTTGAGCCGTCTGCTGAATCTGTATGCCGATGCCTATCATCTGGACAAGAGCAATTTTGATGAGAATCTGACCGATGGCGTTTTTGAGGAACTTTATTATGACTATCAGAGAGATTCAAACGCGGTGACAAGGCGCTTTGTCAGAAGCTCTATTGAACGAATGGACATATCCTTTATGCAGGCAAATGATTCAGAGCCTCTGTTCTCGCCCGATAAATAAGGAGTTTGCTTTGATCGCCGACAGGGAAATTATCAAACTTCTAGGAATCTGCGCAGATAGTTTTCTTGGAAGATTCAAATCTCTTACAGAGGTTCAGCGGAAAGCGATACCCCCTATATTTGATGGAAAGGATGTTCTGGTAGCTTCCGCCACTGCCTCCGGCAAAACTGAAGCTATTGTAACTCCACTCGTTGCCAGGATGATCCAGCAAGGAGAGCCCAAAAAGAAAAAAGCCATCACTGTCTTGATTGTCGCGCCAACCAGAGCACTCGTCAATGATCTATACAAAAGACTTGAATCGCCTGTTGACGCAGTTAGCTGGCGCTGTGGCCGGCAAACGTCCGACTACGCGGAAAAAAGAAAAAAACCTCATGTTCTGATAACCACACCTGAGTCCTTCGATTCGATGCTGACATATGATTTTGACCGAGAGAATCACCAACTCATCGGTCATCTTTTAGCAGATGTTAGGGCTTTGTTTTTGGATGAAGCGCATCTCTATGAAAACTCTGTCCGGGGCGAACACGTCACATGGCTCGTGGCGAGGCTCAAACGTCTAAAAGAAGTAGCTTTTCTGAAGGGTTGGATTTTTAGCCGGTCTGTTCAGGTTTGTGCCGGAAGCGCGACCGTATCTCATTCCTCTGATCTTGCGATCAGGCTGCTTGGCCCCAAAGCAGAAGTCATACGGGTCGGCGGTGACAGGGAAATGCATCTTTTCACTCCTAGTCTACCGCATCGCTGGACTGGAGTGAAATCTGCCTCGGGTTTAGAAAAAATCCTGGAATTAATCCGACCTGTCATGAATTTTGCCGAAAATCTCGAGGATCTGATCTGGGCAGCCATTGAAAACGCACCCAGTGAGGGCTTGCGCAAGGTCCTGATATTCGTACAATCCAGGGCATTGTCCGACATGATATCGGCTTCAATATCTTCTTCTTTGGGAAAACGGCGGAACATCTTTGTGTCCGGACACCACGGCAGTCTTGATAAGTCCAAGAGAGAAGAAGCCGAGAAAATGTTTTCAGAGCGACGGGACTCCATTCTGGTTGCAACCTCAACTCTTGAGGTAGGCGTAGACATAGGTGATGTAGACGTCATTGTTCTACTGGGAGTTCCGCCAGATACATCCTCCCTGATGCAGCGAATTGGTCGAGGGGGGAGGCGCACAGGATTGATAAAACTAATACCGATCCCTAACAATCAAATCGAGCTATTAGCCCTCAGCAGTATGATATTTTCTGCTTGCAAGGGCATTCTGGAGAAAAGTCCTCCAAGCCGACGATGGTCTGTATTTATTCAACAAACAATAAGCATGATCATGCAAGCCAGCGGTCGAGGACGCAAACTGGAAGACATGTTACAAATGGTGGAATCGGTTTGGGGAACTTCATCTTTAGTGACTGCAAAATCTATTATTGATCATTTGGTCAATGAAGAATTTCTGTATCTTTCCGGAAACAGGCTGAGATTGGGAGAGGTCTTTTCTGATGGTATCCAAAGCAACAGAGCCTACTATCATTGCAACTTCGAAGCCGACACAAATACCATACCTGTTGTTGACCACCTGACCGGTCAAACACTGGGACAAGTAAAACCCTGTCTTATGGGAAGAAAACAAATTGCTATTGGCGGCGAGACGGTTGATGTAATCCATTCTAGTAACGAATTACTAGTCAGGAGACACAAGAAAGAGGTCAAGAATTTATTTCAGTACACATCCAGGATGCCTGCTGTAACAAAATCTTTTGCAGAGCATGTGCGTCGAGGATTGGGTTTAGGAGAAGAAGAAACCCTCCTTGTGGAGTCTGAAACCAAAGGCCCTGTTTGGTTTTACTTTGGAGGGGAGATGTATGGATGGGTTTTGCAAAAGTTGATCGCAGGAAAACTACATACAGAAAAGAGTTTGAGAGGAGTGGCTCTTTTGGGGCGTATGCCAGAAGAAGACCTGAAAAGTCTTGACTCAAACATTCAGTCTATTCTTCTTGCTGTCGAAGCAATCAACTATATGGTCGAATCTTACATGGGGGTAGGGCGATTCCACAAATATCTTCCGGTATCTGTAAAAGTTGAGGTTACCAAAACTATGTTCGATGTGGAATCTTTCCTGGAGTGGTCTAGGTCAAGAACTCTTAGACCTGTACATCCAGGCTCTTCTCTATGGTTGAAAATGAATTCTATTATTCAAGAAATGAGTAAGCCGAAAAAGTAGACCCGCGCTGAAAGAAAAAGGCCAAAGTAGTTTTCTTTTATTTTTTGAAAGAAGGCGACCTTAGTTGAAATTGCGTTTTCGACAAATTCGCCATGAACTCTAAATGGCTCGCATGGACCTTAATCTGAACCGCCCGTCAACTGTAATTGTCCATATTTGACCTTTTGAGAGCTTGATGAGTTTGTCATCTAACAGGCTAGATATTGAATCAGTGAAGTTGGCAAAAAGTTTTTTATAGACCTCTGAATTGCGGTCTCTAAGCTCTATTACAGGAATGTTGAACAATTCTGCTATTTTTGGAATGGAAGCGTGCAGGTCTCTGTCCAATTTATCCTTGTAAATAAGTTTTAGTAAGGGAATTTTAATTTGTTTGGCGGAAGGAATTTCCCAAGGCACGTTCGGACTCGATGAAACTGACGAAGTCTGTTTGTAGCCAAAAAACTTGTTTATGGTTGTCTCGCTCTGCTTCTGGAGATTATATCTTGGATCAGCGTTCGGTTTGGTATTGGATTCCCTGGAATAGTTGAATGGTGTGGGGTTCGGCTTAGGGACAGCTTTCGTTCGGCAGTCAGAAGGAGACGGTTGATGGCCAATCATCCTCTCAAGCTCGTTCAAAGCCTCGCGAATGTCGTCGTTATAGTCTCCTGGGTTGATATATTCTGCTGTATCAAACTTCTCTTTCCCCTCCGCATCAGAATCGCTATCAGATCCAGCGATTTCTGAAGCCACCTCCCTAGCTATGAGTTGGTTCGTGCCCTTGTAGTCTAAAATGCTGATAATCTGTTTCAGCAGGCTTTGTCTATGTCTATTGACACGTTCAACCTTGTTGAGTATTTGGCTAAGGATATGCTTGATCAATTTGTGAACAGATCCATATTTGGGACTGCCCTCTTTCAAAAAATCGCCATTTTTCATCCTGTATCTGAAAAGCAGCAGCAGTAGCAGAACTCCCCACAAGAATTTTATCCGGAAGTTATTCTGTTCAGTTTCACTCACAATTATTCCCAATGCCATCAATGTGAACTTTAGAACCTGAGTTTCCGAGAGTAACTTGGGTGAATGCTCCCTAAACTGAAGCACTTGGGTGATTGCTTTCGCCCATTTCTGATTATATATGGAAGCGTCACAATGTTTTTCAGCGGCCAAAAAAAATCTCGTAATTTCACTGTCATGAAACACGCATCTGCTTGCCGCTTCGGCTTGAATCCCTGTTTTGACAAAGTCTCTTTCCAAGTGATTCAACAAATATTCAACCACGTTTGAAGGACAAGCGCTGTAACACCACGTAGCGGCTAAAAATAATAACTGTAATTTTTGCTCCCTATCGAAAAAACTCTGTTTCGGGTTTTCATAATAGGAAAACTCGGATCCAATTTTTGCTAATGCCAAAGAGAGCAGATCTTGCGCCGGACCATTATAAGTAAAGTTAGTTTTCCAGTTTCTGAAGTGAACCGTATTATTAGGGGTTTTCCCATTAGAACTTACAATTGAAAAAATATCATGCCTCGAAGTCTGTAGGCCTAGTGATGCGCCCCGTTTTTTGCTTCCAAGAGCACTTTTCAACCTCCTGCAAACCTGCTCATGGTCTGAGGTTGAACCGAGATGTGGTGTAATTAAATATTTTACCATGAGATCTACAGTTGACTTTTGTCCCCACACTTTTTCATGAGTTAGGACTGGCGTGTGATCCGGATAAAAAACGCCAGCTGCAGCCGACAATTCCTTGAGAATGTCTGTTTTGGATCTGTAAGTTGCTTCTAAGCGTTCCCAGTTAAGCGTCAACGTTCGAGGTCCAAAAATGCCAGGTATGTTGGGGTGGATTTCAACCTTAGCGTGTCCCTGTCCAGGAGTCTGTCTGACAACAAGTTGGACTGGAGTTTCTCTCTTCGGGGGGTCCCTTAATTCTGTTATATTTTTTCTTACCTGGTCCCCCTCTTTGTAGATATAGAATTCCAGATGTGGGACTCCAGGAGGGATAAAGAAAGGCTGGGTCACATCGTGTTTGTAAGATTCGCCCCCCCCTATCTTCGCTTGCTTCGGTATAAGAGGAATGAAATCCGGTTTGCCGTCAGATATGGCGTTGATTTCAAGTTGAGGCAGAAAGTCGTAATATGTTGGTAAATTTTGCGATAATCGCCAAGCATAAATTGCGGCGCCTTTTGCTACCGGATCTTCAGCAGTCTCGGAAGATGCGACGACATTATGTAAAGACGCATTGACTCCAACCATTCTCCTAATAATGTCCCGAACGTAATTACCTAAGCTTAGGCCTCTCTCACTGGACAACTGAAGAAAATGACCGCTAATAACAACGTGCTTCACCCTTGACAACTGGGCAGCATCGAATTCGTCTAACAGGCTTCTAAGGCCGGCCAGGATTTTTTCCAATAGAGCATCTTGAATTTCAATTTCAGGCGCCAACAGCTCAATAAATTCACCGTCGCTTTTTTGAAAAAGAGTTTTCAAACTTTTCTGGCCCAGTAATTTTCTCCAAACAAAAGGTGTTCCCCACAACATCTGCCAAGTCAGAAAATTATTACCGGTCAACTTGGAATAGTGTCTGGAGAGTTTCTCCGCCAAATCATTGATCGTGAACTGCCCACCCATTGAGCCCTTTCCAGCGCTTGAACGCACCGGAGTAAGCAGACTTCCAAGCCTGGAATTCTCAGCTTCCAGCGTCATGATTGAGGCCTCAAAGCCAAGTGGTCCCAGACAAACTACTAGCGCATTAGAACCATGTGTTTCTAGAAGGCGTTCCTCCGAAAGACAAGCTCCCCAGCTCAAAAGCGTTGCTACTGGTCTCCAGATGAGACGAAGCTCATCAAAGCCCGCATCATAACGAGCATCAAGTATCCTTTGTTGAAAAGATTCGTCTGCATAGTCTGGAATCGCTACAACCGCCGACAAATCTTTTCTGGTGTTCAGAGATGAAAGATGGCTTGCAATCAGTTCTGATACGGAAAAAAAAGACTCCTTGCCGTATTCAATTTTCTTCTCGCCTCTGGTAACTCGCTTGAATAGCTCTAGAACAGGAAGTCGTCTGGAAAAACCATTTTCATCTGGACCGCATGCATCATCAGGCCAGAGCCAACCCTTGCCGGTAATTGATTCGATGGCGGATCTTCCCGCAAGTGGTTTTTCTCTACGTGACAGAGGCGCAATAACCACTGACGGGGCGACACCGCGTCCATATCGGTAAAGGGGGGATTCAGAAGCCTTGACAGAAGCCCACGAATCATACACGCCATTCAGATCAATTCCCAACACGGTCTCACTCATTTGAAAAGCTCCGAAATGTAGCGCTCAATTCTCTTGCCGATCAACCCCAAAGTTTCCGGTGTTTTTGAATTTACAGGCGCAAAACAAATGCCGCTAACTATTCCACAGTCTGCAACTTCGGTTACTGTGTCTAAATCTCGATTGGACTGAAGAACAATTCCCCTGACTTCAATATTTTCGTTCTTATAAGTTTGAACATGGTCTCGACATTTTTTTAGGCTATCCTGAGCGGACGACACAACTTCATCAATGGCCGGCTGGCTTGAGCCAGTCGAGTGAATTGTCCATACTAAGATGTAGGCTTTACTTCTAGAGCCTACCTCCTCCAGATGAATTACCATCGAAACACCCAGTGAAAGCTGCCATGGTGTTATCTTGGGGTGATCTTGGTGTGTTCGAGTATCCAACGGAGCAGCGACAATCCTCTTGCCTGATATATCGAGCAAAAAGAAAGCCGATTGGGGATTGTCATCATCAGTCCACCGGCCCCTCGATTGTTCACGTTTCAAATACAGTGGCGATATTGCGGGAATGCTGCCCCTTTCTTTAGCCAGGTGGACCAGAGTTGAGTGCATAATTACCAAACCAATATCGGTCCAGAGTCTTGCCTGCCAGCGCCACGCATCGTCTTCTTTGGTCTCGAGTTTTAGTAACTCCTCATAGGCTAGCCATATTTTGTGATACGAAGGATCAAAGAGCAAAACGTAATTAGCGGTTGGTTTAACAGCAAGCGCAGAAACTTTGTCAAAAGAATGATCACGCCCAAGTCTTCTGCAGGCCATCCCATATTGCTGTACTGTAATGAACCTGTTACTTGATCCATACTTCCTAAATGCTCGCAAATACATTCTACTGGCGGAATATGATCTTTTTAGAAAATCTTTGAGAACTCTGTTTTCAACAGTGTCATAAATCTCCTGACGGTCTATACCTAATAACTCCTGACGAGGACCAGCTTTTTGCGCTGGGGTGATACCTGGTCGCCTGATGTAGTCAGTCAAACACGCCGAGTCCAGTTCCTGAATCTTGGTAACCGACATCATTCGGCGAACCCTGTTCAGAACTCGCCGTGGCCTCTCGGCAGTATTTGAAACAGTCTTATGCAGTTCCTTCGCGTGCTTGACGATTAGGTCCATTTGAGGCTCGTCTGAATCCTCTGTATCTGTGAGTATTTTGTGGGCAACTTCTTCCCACGATAACCTCACCGAATTTTTCCCTAAGTCTTCTCCTCCAGCAGTTTCTATGATGTCATGAATCCTTTGAAACATGGTTTTTAATAGCCCAGTCAATTTTCCGGCCTCGAGATCATCTTCTATTTCATTCCCATTGGATCTATCTTTAGGCCTGGCTACTGAGTGACTGATCTCTACCGGAAAAATTGACTGGTTGTTTTTTCCATCATCAAGTAGAACTGAGAGATTCTGTCTTTCGTGCTGAGTTACCGCCGGAATACTGTAAAACCTCATCATATAATCCGACCATTTAAAGGGGAGCCCTTCGGCTTGTGGTGGAACTCGTCTATTTTTTAGACGAACACTGACTTCACCGGTGGTTGCCAGCAAAAAGGGCCAGTTTGCGGATGTACTGTTTTCATAAAGGTTCAAAGGTTTGCGAGAACTGTTGTCATATAGGCCCCACGGGTAAGGAAGAATGAATGCTAACGATGTCATTTTTCTTCTTCTCTTTGAAGGCCAACCCAACTGAACAGGACGTTTTTTACGGATTTTTCAAGAGCTCTCGCCAATTCTTCATCATGCAACTCGTCTCTAACCAGTCCCAACACGTCCTTGTAAGCTTTTTCATTGTATTGGTCGTCCATTTCTATCCCGCGTAACTTCGGAAATATTCTCTGTTCAAGCTGGTCGGCAAAAGCTCTTCTCGCATTCTGGATCGTTTCGTCAATAACCATATCAGGGTGATTGGCTATGTAGGCTAAAATAGCCTGATTAAGTCTGTGTCCAAAAGGTCTACCAAAGGTATCCAGCGATTCATTCAATCTGGTTATCCATCGATCCAGATGATCCATAATGTCGTGTGACAGTCTTGATACATCTCTTCGCCAACTCATCCATGTGGCAAAGGGTAAGTAGAGTTCAGAAGCGTCCGCAGAGACGGCAGGGGGGATTGATTCAAGCTTTTTCGGCCGGGCAAATCTTATTACCGGCGCTCTATCAATAACCTTATCGGACATGCTTTGAGTAGATTCATCTTCGTTCATCGTCCCCACAAAAAGGACATTTTGGGAGGGGAAAACACGTTTTGTCCCCTTTTCTCCCTTTTTCTTACCCAGATCAAGCTCTATCTCAAAAGGCTGCCTGGAAAATTCCTTTTTTTCGTTGACAGATTTTCGACCTTCCAACCTGCTCAAAAATTCACTAAAATAGTACTCTACACGCGCAAGATTCATCTCATCTAGCAAAACCATTAGGATTCTGTCTTTGTAAGCGCTGGCAAGCTGTGGCCAGTTCCACGGGTCGAGCCTGACCATGGAGCGCGCTAGTTCGGTAGCCTTGTATCTCTGTTCAAGGTAGTTATAAAATCCAAATAAATCCTGTGGGCTGTCCCACCGTGGCTGAACGGCAACCTGAAGAAAATGCAGTCCCATCGCCTCTGAATAACGTTTCGGAAGTTCACTCTTGCCCGTTCCAGAGATGCCGGCCAAAGCTACCATCGGGCTTATTTGGTTAATCTTGAGGTTTGTGTGAAAAGATTTTAGAACTCTTCTAGAATAGTAGAGATTCAACACTTCAAGATGATGATATAGTTTTTCCAACGCAGTCGTTTCTGAAAGATCCTTGCTAGGTTTAGGCCTCCCCTTGAGACATGCTGGTTCTGTTAGAACCAAGTCTTCAAGTGATTTTTCCAGAGACTCTTCCTGAATTGATTGTGCAGTCGTGACGGATCCCTGTAAAGAAGCCTTCATGAGGTCGAGAGACGAAATGTCGCTCTTCAAGCTCATAGCCCTCTGATGAAGCTCTCTGACATCATTGTCTATCTCAGCGAGTTTCATCTTTCCTTTTTCGACATCCCCTACTAGGGAATTTTTCATAGGTTCAAGTAAGCTAATCTCATTTCTAAGGCCATTTCTTTGATCCTCCAAAGTTTGAATTGTTTCTTTCAATTTCGTTGATCGATTTTCCAAACTTGCGATCTCTTTTTCCAGTTGTTTTTTTGTGATCGGAAGGATCTTGAGTTGATGTTGAAGTTCCTCATACTGGATTTTAGATTGCTCTGTGTCCTGACGCAATTTTGCCAAAGCATCGGTCTCAGCAGCCAGTTCCCTTTTTCGTTTTTCAACATCCTCTACTAAGGAATTCTTCATAGGTTCTAGTGTGTTAATCTTATTTCTAAGTTCATTCTTTTGATCCTCCAAAGCCTGAATTATTTGTTTCAATTCCTCTGATTGATTTTCCAAACCTGCAATCTCTTTTTCCAGTTGGTCTTTTGTGATCGGAAGAACCTTGATTTGATGTTGAAGTTCTTCATGCTGAAATTTAGAATGCTCGATGTCCTGACGTAATTTTGCCAACACCTCAGTCTGTGTAGCCAGTTCCTGGTTGACCCGCTCCAGTTCCATTAGATGCGGTTGCAAAAGTAGCAGGTCACTATCAACCTGCTGTTTTCGTAAACGGCATTCTTCTAGCTCACTGGCAGCATAATCTCTCTTAACAAGCTCCTCCTGCATGCCCCGTATCTGGTCTTCGTACGAAGCTAGGCTTACCTTCATTTGCTCGGTTTTCTCAGCCAGATTTTCTAGTTCAGTTGCCTCTGGTAACCGGCGCAGACGCTTTTTATATTCCAGGTACGTGAAATATCCTGTTCCCGGGACTACGAGCCCCAGAAATCCGCAAAGAAACATTGTTAACAACGCTGAAGAAAAAGTCACTTCCGCCTCCGTGTCAAAACATAATGTTTTCAGGAAAATATAATTGTAAGTATCGCATTTTCTCAATTAGCCGGCTGTGTTTGAGGAACATCTATTCTATTTCTCATCTTATTAATGGCCTCTTCCAGTTGAAGCTTCTGATTACTTAATTGCTCTACTTCCAGGGAAGCTTGCGCCAAGCGTCTCACCTTTACATCGAGCTGGTCCCTTTGCGCTTTCAGATTCTCCAACTCGTCTCGTGCAACAACATATTCAGATCTTTTTCTTCGCATACCTTCCAACTCTAAATCTAATTCACTTTTTTGCGCCTGCTTTGACCTAATCTCCTGATCAAAAACAGATAGTTCCATCCGTTTCTGATCCAAATTTTTTACGGTTTCTGCCATAGATTTTGTTTGTTGAGTCAGGTTTTCCATTTGTTTAGACATTGCTTCTCTCTGATCAGAAAGTGATTTGAGTTGACCCTTAACGTTGGATACCTCTTGATTGAGGCTTGTTAATGTACTTTTTGCAGAAGCTATTTCCCTGTTTGCGTTGGCGAGCGAAGCAAGCTCTTTCTGAATGTCATTACGCTTCCTGTCAGCTTCTGCCAGTTGTTGTTCATGCTCAGCAAGCGTTGTTTTAACCCCTCTCAATTTGTCATAAGCCGCTGTTTCATCTACGCGAGCCTGTTTGACTCGACTTTCAATATCTTCGATTTCCTGTTGCCGTGCAGCCAAGCGTGTTGACAACTCTTGAAACCTTTTATTTGCATCTGCCTGCTGAGAATTAAGAGTTTTAGTCTCTTCGTTTCTGGCAGACATTGTCTTTTCTAATTGGGCAAGCTCTTCATTTTTTGCTTTTAAACGCTGTTCCGTCTGCTGATATTCGGAATTGAGCTTGGACAAATTTTCTGAGGCTGCTTTGACATCAAGTTCAAAGTGCTTTTTCTGGTTTGCTAGAAGAATGGCTGCCTCCTCTGTGGTAGCCAATTGTTTCTTTTTGGAATCGAGCACGCTATTCATTTCTGAAAGCTTTGATTCGATATCTTGGGCGGTAGGGATTTTTTGACTTAGAACTTCCTGGACTTTTTTGAGTTGCTCTTGTTTGGAAATCAGCTCTTCGTTCAAGGCAGCCAATTTCGTTTCCCACGAGATTTTCTCGTTAAGAAATGATAATATTGTCGCGGCTACTCCCAGTTGCCCAGCTAGTCCAACAATAATTATGACGATCAGAAAGACGCCAGCAAAACCAACTATGCTTGGGTTTTCCTTTCGCTGTTTTTTTGCATCCCTGGAGTTGGAATCAGAAGTTTTTTCAGTGTCCTGAGATTGTGGTGACGATATCATCTACACATGCCTCCATATTTTCTTTCAACTGGTAAACCCAAAAACGTTTGACCTTCCAACCAAGACTCGTTATTTGGAAGTCTCGCCACAAGTCCCCCGATTTTCTCGTGCCGTCAGAATTTCTATGATAGGCAGATCCGTCAACTTCAATGTCAATCTTGAGATCGTCTAAAATAAGCGCCAGATCAAGCCTGCGTCCGGCTAATGGATATTGAGG
>CAITZA010000315.1 GCA_903896745.1 uncultured Desulfomonile sp.
GAACACTATTACAGGCATAGTTACATGCCTCTGCATGACGGTCGGCGTATCCATGGCAATTGCCAGTGATAACATAAACGTAACTAAAAGGGCTGTAGCTATCACATCCCACGCATTCCCAGCGGCGGTAGCAGTCGCAGGCCCTTCCGGCGCCCGAGCGACAGCCGTCGCCGTCGCAGGGGCCGTAACGGATAACGACACTGTCGTGGAGAAGACTACAACTAGAGATACATCCACTTCTCCTGCTGAAAAAACCGACGAAAAAGTAAAGGATCGAAAAAACGAATCCAGGCCTGCGAAAAGCCGCGGCGCCTCCGCCATTGCGATAGCGGGAGGCGGTTCAACCGCAGCAGCGGTAGCCACAGGCTCCGGAGTATCATATCAGACGAGTGGTGGAAACGGCAGGGCCATGGCCGCCACAAGTGATGGGGGATTCATAGGAGTTTCCAGCGTAGCCGGGAAAAAACCGAAGGTCTACACAAGCCAGGAAGCAATGAATCAGGACCTGGATTCGGAATCCTGCCCCGAACTGGGAATCCTTCAGAAACTTCTCGACTTGTTCGGATTGTAGGATTTTGTCGCCAAAACCCTACCGATATCCCTATACGCTAGCATGGGCCGGCCATCACAAAATGACCGGCTTTTTGTTTTTATTATCATGGGAAAAACCGCGCACAACTATCTACATTCCAGTCCAATGCAAACCTTTCATGATGCAAATCAATGCCACCACCACTTTTGACACGCACGCACTCCAGGCGCATGACACTGACATGAAATGGAGGTGTCGATTTCCATGCCGAAACGAAAAATTAATCTCACCATGGGTCAGGATCTTATCGATTATGCCAAGGCTTATGCAGCCAGGCAAAGGACTACGGTTTCGGAGGTATTCACACAATTTATCCTTAACCTTAAACGGGTTAATGAAGACGACCCAATGAAGATCTTTCTGGACGATCCGGGATTCAGGGATAGTCTGTTGGCAACCATGGTGAAGATCCAAACGGGTAGGACAAAGTGGTCTCAGAATGACAAAGAAATTCTACGAAATGACTATTCCGATCGAATTTGTCTGCAACCCCTGTCAGATTTAGAATTACTTCCCGAATATACATTACAGAGGCAGTAATAGCCCAGACAAACAGGATTGGAATGGAAGAAGGAGTCATCAAAATGAAAAAGGTATTCGCCATATTATGCATGATAGTCATTACCGCTTGCACGGTTTTCACGGTTTCTGAAGCTACAGCGTCGGCATCTGCGTCGTCCGCCACATCCGGTTGGGGTGGGGCCTCGGCAGCCGCTGCCACCGCAGGATATGGCGCAGCTTCCGCCGCTGCGGCCGCTGCAGGGACTGGAGGCGCCTCCGCTGCTGCCGCTTCCGCTGGATACGGCAGCGCCTCCGCTGCCGCCGCATCCTCGGGCGGTCATCACATACCATGCTGTAGCCCGTGCTGGCATTGATCCACGAGGGAGAATCGGCGCTTCCGGAAGTCTCTCCCCAGAAGCGCCAGGCCATTCCCCTTGTCAAACAGGTAATGAAACCGGATGGTTCAGGTATAGCCCAATATGATCGATTGTGTTCCATGCGCTGTGAATATTTGTTCCAAAACTCGACCAGGCTTGCTAAATTGATTTGAGGGAAGTTTCTGGATTCAGGCATGGGGAACACAAATGAGAGACGATAGCGTTTTCAGTGAGCAGGCGTTGGTTCGAGAATGCCTGTCAGGCTCACAGGATGCCTGGAATGAATTTCATCGGAAGTTTTCGGGACTGATTCGGTCGGTGGTTGTCCGGAGACTGGGATTCAATAGGGATCAGTTGGAGGATATATGCCAGGATGCATTGGTCGCTCTGGTTTCCGCCCTCCAGACTTACGACAGTTCCCACTCCCTGGCCAAATTTGTATGTGTGGTTACTGAAAGGGTCTGTATAGATCAGTATAGATTCAATAGCGCCGGGAAAAGGGCAGGGGATACGCAATCCCTGGATCATCACGACATCGACAACGTCCGCAACCCATCTACCGCATCGGCGGATGCGCTTCAGGACGAGCGGCTTTCATCGGCGCAACAGGCGCATTTGTTAAGGTTATCAATCAGAAGGTTGGCTCAGAAATGCAGGGAACTTCTCAAAATGAGGTTTGAACAGGAGCTTCAGTTCAAGGAAATAGCGCTTGTAATGCAATCCACCGAGAATGCTGTAACGGTTCAGACCAAAAGGTGTATAGATGAACTCAGGGCCCGATATGCGGAAATTCAACAGAAAGGGGCCGGCAAATGATCAGCAAATCCGATAATGATGGTCATCCGGTAGACCTGTTGCTGCCGTTCCTGGATAATGCCCTTAGCCCACCGGAAATGGATAGCGTCAGGAAGCACCTCGAAACCTGCCCTCCGTGTCAGAACGAGGTGGCATACCTTAGAGATATTACAAAGGATCTAGGGGCTCACAATAATGTTTTCTGCCCCGAATCGTGGGAGCTGTACGATTTTGTTCAGTCAGGCATTGACATACAGGGGAAGATTGCAAACCACCTATCCGTCTGTGAGCTGTGTCAGAATGAGGTAAAAAGCCTGAAGGAAATCCGTTCTTCCCATATTATCCCGAAACAGACCTGGAACAGGATGAAAGCTGGCTTTCCACAGTCTGGAGCAAAACCGGTAGCGTCTGGATCGGGCTTCTGGAAAATGCCCAAACTTTCATTTTCTTTTCTCAAGTTTCCAGCGCTGGCGACTGCGGCTGCGGCGGCGATCCTCTGCGTAGTCATGCTATATCCCGGTGGCAGGCCGGATTTCATGGTAGCCTTGAGTTCAGAGTCCTGGGAACGCCCGGCTATAAAACTGATGTCCCCAAAGGGTGACATGGAGCTCAAACCAAAAGGTCTGCCATTA
>CAITZA010000316.1 GCA_903896745.1 uncultured Desulfomonile sp.
TGACTGACATATATGTTTAATTTGTAAGGGGCGCCGGTCCTCTCACTCGTTTCGACGGTGAAGCGCGGGGCTCCACATGGGAGCCCCCGCGAAATTATGTGGGTTGGGTTGTCACGAACTTACGTCTATTGGTTGGTGGAGGCGGCGGGAATCGAACCCGCGTCCGAAGATCTTCAGCCGAAGATATCTACATGCTTATTTCGAGTTTTGTTTCTCGTCCAAAAAGACCCCCCCGAACAGGGTTCCTTCGGGACCAGCCCGCTAAGTATTTCGCCTCATTTCCAACAGGCACGGAAACTTGGCTATCCCGCTAACCTCGCCCCTTCCATTCCCGCAGGAGAGAAACAGAGGGACGCTAGCCTACGCGGCTAGAGCGTACTCGTAATTATCGGCGAGTATATTTTTTTCCAGCGGATTAACGAGTCACCGGAGAGCTCGGCATGCAACCTTGACCTCAACTATCCCCGTCGAAACCAGGTCGCCCCCTTTCGACAAGTGACGTTATACTAAACCAAAAGACAATCGATTGGAAGATTAGTTTCGCGAGTACTCGGAAAGAAAAAAGAAAACCGAATCAACGCTGTTTGAATTTCATCATGCGCTCGAGTTCCCGTCGCTGGTCCTTTTTCTTGATAGCCTCGCGCTTGTCGTAGGTTTTCTTGCCTCTGGCCAAACCCATCTCCACCTTAACCTTGCCATTCTTGAAATACATTTTGAGCGGTATCAGGGAGTAGCCACGTTCAGCAACTTTACCCGTCAGCTTTTTGATCTCGCGTTTGTGGAGCAGAAGCTTCCGTTCCCTCAACGGTTCGTGATTCTCCCTGTTGGATTGGACATAAGGGGATATATGGCAATCCACAAGGAATATTTCGGAGTTTCTTATCTTCCCGTAAGAATCCGACAGATTGGCTTTTCCTTCCCGGAGTGATTTTACTTCAGAGCCGACCAGGCATATTCCCACCTCAAAGGTGTCTTCAATTTCGAAATTGAAGAACGCCTTGCGGTTCTTGCAGATAATCTTGATATGTTCGCCCTTGTTCATGGTCATTATGAATTGTTAAGAAAATAGTCTCTAGGAAATCTCTCGGTTATCCATGATTCAAGGAACGTATGAATTTGAGAGGCTTGCTGCATTTGAAAAGCATGATTGGTAAGTTCCAGACATTCCTCAAGTGTTATGGATCTGATCAGTTTTTTTACAATGGGTATGGACAGTGCGTTCATGGACAACTCGTTGATGCCGAGACCAACCAGTATCGGAACATTGACGGGATCTCCGGCCATTTCACCGCACATTGAAACGTCAATGCCACGGGCCTGTCCTGCGTTCACAACATGCCTGATCAGCCTTAATACAGCGGGATGAAGTGTGTCATACAAATAGTTTACATGCTCGTTCACACGGTCAATGGCCAAGGCGTACTGTATAAGGTCGTTGGTGCCGATACTGAAAAAATCGACCTCCCTTGCAAGAAGGTCAGCGATAGCCACAGCAGAAGGAACTTCGACCAAAATCCCCAGCTTCAGGTCACTAGCGAATTCAAGACCATCAGAAGCAAGGTCTTCCCTGACACGACTGATAATGTTTTTCGTAGCGACTATCTCACCCATGCATGACACCATAGGTATCATGAGCCGGCAATTTCCATGGTAGGCGGCCCTGAGGATTGCGCGAAGCTGAACCTGAAAGATGTCCTTATAACTGAGGCACAGCCTGATTGCTCTCAGGCCCAAAGCAGGATTGGTTTCCTGAGGCAGGTTGAGACTGGTGGCAATTTTGTCTCCACCGACATCGAGCGTTCTGATGGTTACGGGGTTGGGTCTGTTATGTTCTATTACACGCCGGTAAGCGTCGTATTGTTCCTCTTCGGAAGGCAGGTCAGCGCGTCCCAGGAAGAGATACTCCGTCCTGAAAAGCCCTATCCCTTCCGAACCGTGGTTCATGGCAATGTCCATTTCATCGACAAGCTCGATATTGGCCATGATCCTGACAGAGCGATTGCCATCGCGCGTTACTGCAGGCAAACGACCGAAGGCCATCAGGGACTGATGGTAGTTCCGGAATATGTCCTGACGCTGGCGATACCTGAAAATCATTTCCGGGTCAGGGTTCAGAATAACCAGACCGGTACCGCCATCCACGACAATCGTGTCACCTGTCTGAACCATGCGGCTGATCTTTTCCATGCCCGTGACAGCAGGAATCTTTAAAGACCTCGCCATAATCGCCGTATGTGAAGTCCGACCCCCAACGTCCGTAACTATTCCGAGAACATCTTCACGTTTTATTTGAGCAGCGTCTGCTGGAGACAGATCATGCGCGACCAGGATGGAATTCGGGGGGAGTTGATGAATTTTTTTTTCCGATGACAGGCCCATGAGAATTCTGAGAACACGCTCGCCCACAAAGTGAACATCCCTCGCCCTTTCCTTGAGGTATTCATCTTCTATGGTGTCAAAAGCCGATGTGATTTTCATCATGACTTCGGACAGGGCCCATTCGGCGTTCTGGCGATCTTCAGCAATTACCTTCTTGGTGCCTTCGTAAAGCATTCGATCACGCAGTAGCAATATATGGGTGTCAAGGATATAAGCGTGGTCACCAAGGGGATGGTCAGAGTCTATATGACCCTTAATGGTCTTGAGACGTTCGGTGGCCGATTCCACGGCATCTTCGAATCTGCTGATTTCCGCGGGAACTTCATCGGGCTGAAGCACATAACATGGGCAAATATCACTGGCAACGCGCTCTATGAGAACTACCTGTCCGATTCCTACACCACCGGAAACTCCAATTCCCCTAAGAATCATGTTTGTGTGGGCGTCTCTAAAAACAGGCATCAAAATAATTCAGCTCCAATCAAAAATTATCAGACTCCTCTGTCTCGATTAACTGACATATACTATCGACAGCGCTCCTGGAGTCAGGGCCATTTCCCTTTATAACAATCTCGCTTCCGGGAGTGGCTGCCAACAACAGCAGTCCCAATACGCTTCTAGCGTCAACCTCCATCCCATCCTTGACCAATGTGACCTGGCAGTTGAAATTCCTCATCGTCTGTACTACCACCGTAGCCACTCGCGCATGCAGGCCCATCTGATTGCCCACAATTATTGTTTTCTCAATGATTTCTTCAGTCAGGGTCACGGATTCCTCAGCCAGTATTTCATAAATCCAAATGCTACAATAGACGCCACGGCGACGGGGCATGTAATCTTGCTAACGGAAAAACCGGATCGAATTATCAGAAAACCTGCCACGCCCGTCAACGCGACATCAAGAACCGACAGGATACCGTAAAATTTGCCATGCAGTTTAAACTGATTTTGATAACATTGCCACAGAAGCAATCCCGTAATCAGTCCCAAAAACAAACTAAACGCCAACCGAAGGTATTCAAGCCTCTTTTCGGCTCGCACGGACCTGAATCTTTCAAGAGCGCTAAGTCCATCATTATAGCCCCAGTCAAAGCCATGAGACCTGATATACAGGTTAGGCGCATTGTATATTAGCAGAGCCAGAAACCCTCCAAGCAATGATTCCGGGAAGCACAGCATCCCAAAGACGCCAACGGCCGCTGCAAGCGGTTTGAGGGTTCCCCAGAAAATTCTGTCCCCGTGAGCCGCAAGCGTGGTCATGACCCTGCGCCTGTAAGAAGCCGGATTTCCCGTTGAATAATCTTTTTCCAGTCTGGTAGCCAGTCCGGCAAACAACGGACTCATGCTCGGGTGAGTATTTGCGGTCTCCAACTGTCGTCCTACCACTTCACGGAATTTGTTGCCGCTATCGCCAAGACGCCTCAGGGCAGGGTAGATGCAATAAGTGAACCCTATGTTCTGCATTCTCGGATAGTTCCACAAGGACTCGAGAAAGAA
>CAITZA010000317.1 GCA_903896745.1 uncultured Desulfomonile sp.
ATGTCGGTTGCACGAATAAAATCGATGCCTGTAAGTCAACTAAAGCAACTCGTCCGGGATATGTCAACGAAAACAACTCGCAATTGACCAACTCGATGTCTTGACAGAGAGGAATGTATCTCAGCATGAAATCAATTATCACATTGACTACGGACTTTGGATCTCAAGACGGGTTTGTCGGTCAGATGAAAGGCGTAATCCTCAGTAGAAATCCCTGCGCGAACATCATCGACATCACGCATGACATTCCGCCATATTCAATTCTGGAGGGAGCCTTGGTACTGAAAGGCGCAGTAGGGCGATTCACTATTCCGAGCATTCATGTGGCGGTGGTTGATCCGGGAGTGGGTGGAAAACGCAAACCCCTGGCTGTTCGTCTTGACGACAAATTTCTTGTCGGGCCCGATAATGGCCTGTTATCGCTGATATTAGTTGATTCTCAAAAATATGAGGCGAGAAGCATAGAGAACCCTGAATTCATGGCGCCTAAAGTTAGCCAGACCTTCCACGGCAGAGACATCTTTGCTCCCGCTGCAGCTCAATTGTCACTCGGAAGGCGGTTTGCCGAAGTTGGCCCGGTGGTGGGTGATATTCAAACGCTTGAGATTCCAAAAGTCTCCCGAACCTCTACTTCACTATTGGGAGAAATAATTCATGTGGACAGATTTGGAAATCTTATTAGCAACATGGACATTAAAATCATTGGCGATGGGAAATTTTGTGTTGGATGTGGTCCGATACGAATTGGGGAACTTTCCACACATTATGTCCAGACCGGCTCAGTAATGCCTGTCGCACTTATAAACAGCATGGACTTGCTGGAAATAGCCTTGCCCTGCGGTAACGCCTCGGAACATTATAGAGTTGGCGTAGGGGCTGAAGTCAGGATCATCTTTGAATGAACATGCCTTGACAAATTCTGGCCGGCGATAAACAGGAGTAAGCGAACGGGCGGTAATTCGTCAGTAAATGCATCAGATCGATGTCTCTGCCACAGAATCATGGTAGAAATTGTGTTAACGCCCCAGATGATCGAGGAGTTCCAGCCGACGGTCTTTCGCACGCCGCGTTTGTCAAAGAATTTTGAGATCGAAACCCGATTATTGCAAAAATCTATTTGTTCAGGTCGAGAGTGAATTTCTGTTCTACTATTTCGGCGCCCCACCCGGAAAAAGAATGTTCTTCCGTTAACACGAATCCCACCCGTTCATAAAGAAAGCGGGCAGCGTCAAGGCCCTTGAAAGTCCATAAAAAAACCCGAGGGAAACCATGTCTTGAACAGAAATCAACGGCCTTGTCAAGGAGTGTGGCGCCAATACCTGTTCCCTGAAATTCAGGAGGCACGATGAACCACCTCAGCCTGGACCCTTCAGTTTCCCGAAGTGAGCCATCTATTGCAATTGACCCGACAAACCTTCGGTCGATATATGAGGCCCACAATCCGTCACTTGCAGGGTCGAAACGCAAACAGAACTGGCTGAGTTCGGTTGCCACCTGGGTTTCAAAATTTATGTGAAAACCCCAGTTCTCAAAATAATACTCCGCATGCAGTTTGGTAATGTCTCCAATAAGCCCGGGCCGATATCCGGCAAGGACTTCGATATTATTGACTGACATTGGTTCATTTTTCATTTGGGCAATACCGGAATCGTTACCTGAAAATACAAAAGCCTTATAGATCAAGAACATGACCAATCAGTGCAGGGCTGACTACTTGTCTGAGACACTGCATCTTTCGCTGGCCTTCTCCGCAAGACGAATCTTCTTTCTGGTTTGAGCCTCGCAATGCCTTCTTATGTCATCTTCTGTTTCGAGAGCGAGCTCGGGCACAGGGGCTGGCTTGCCGTTAGAGTCAAGCGCTACGAATGTAAGATATGCCGAAGCGGTATGCCTGACCTCGCCGGTTAACAGGTTTTCGGCTTCCACTCGAACGCCGACCTCCATGGATGTCTTTCCCACAAGATTTACGCTAGCCTTTAGAATCAGTAAATCCCCTACAAAAACAGGGAAGTGGAAATCCAGTCTGTCTATGGAGGCAGTAACCGAGTTCTTTCTGGAATGTCGAATGGCCGCAACCCCTGCAGCGGTATCGACATAATGCATAATCACACCTCCATGAACATTTCCTACCGGATTTGCATGTTCAGGATTCATTTGAATGGCCATGGCGACCTTACTATCAGCAACCGTTTTGGACGACATTTGCAACTCCCCGCAATACAGGTAAAAATCAGACAAAAGTGTTAATAATTCGCATCCGTCAGAATATATATTAATTCTCTTATGATGTCACGTGAAGCTACTATAGCTTGTCAAACTCAAGCGGGACACCTTTTGCCGGATCACGATTCAAACTTATGGCCTCATTTGGGCATTTATCAACGCATACTCCGCATCCCATACATTTGTCCCGGTTTATCCTCACCCCTTCAACGGATTCTATCGCCTCAAACTGGCAGAAGCGTTCACACGTTCCGCACTCAACACATAATTCCTTCTTCATTTCGGCTACAAACCCGGAGGACATGATCATCGGAACGCCGAATTTCATCATCGATATCATTCCACCGCAGCAACATTTGCAACAGTTGCAAATAGCAAAAAATCGATTCAGACAGACGTTCTTGAACCAGGCGGTATGAACATGCCCCCTTTCGTGTTCTTCCTCCAACACCCTTAACGCCTCTAACCTGGTCAATCGTTTGCTCTTGGCAGGGTGGTGTTCAAGGATAAAGCTGACCATCGGTTCTCCAAACAACATGCAAACCTGTATCGGTTGACAGGGGTCTTCTCTGCCTTCCCTGCAAGGGCAATCATATAGCGCCATCTGTGGGGGAGCGGACAGGACAATGTCGCGTGCTACCGTATACGGGATTACCGTTTCGAGATCCCTCACGTCAATATCGTGATCCAGGTTAATCAGCTTCTTGGCCTGATCGAGCGTGAGCGTTTTGGAATGATAATTATTGGCGACTCTCCTGCGGTCATCCATCGAAATCCGGGGAATGTAGAAACGCAGGGCGTTTTTTATGTAGTGTTTTGTCCACCGACCATAAACATAAAAATGGAAGGAAGAGCCATTCAGGAAGTTCTTGAAGCCTGATTGTCTAAAAATATCTCTCGTTGATGGTAAGAGTAATTTACCGCGCTCTCCAATTATCCAGACTAAAAAGAGGCTAAGTAAAACTAAACACAAAATAGAAAAAATTAGTTCCAATATAGTCATCAGGGTTGCCCTCCTTCGCAAAAATATATTATGGTGAAAAAAGCGCTTGCGTGTTGGAGACCGACAGGGAGACTTGCCAGGGCTTTTTTTGAATAACTGTCAATTAATTATACTGCCTGTTCAGGTTTCATCCAACATCGAAAACGGCGCGCGCTACAAACAGCATCATGAACAAGTCAGTTTTATAGTATATGAATCTCGAACATCCTGATAAACGAAGTATGACCGGGGTCATTACAAGTTTTGTGTTCAACGCGCAGGCCATAGTGATTCCAATCAAGGCATGAAAATATAGTCAGAAAATTTTGTTCCTGTTTTTTTAATATCTTGACATCCTGTATTACTCACGCTAATATTTTTCGGCTGTCCAATTAGTGTGGCTAACCAAACGCCCCGCCTTGGATCCCAAACTAAGTCATGTGCGCAAGGCGAATTCGCTTCGCAAAATTATCTCTGGACATGAGTTAATGGAGGAAAAATATGTCCTACAGCAAACCCAACCGCAGCGCTGCAACGAAGACAAAAACCAGGGTTGAACCAGCTCCGATATCGGGAATTTGTGTCACCTGTCTTGATGGATGTCCTGGTCCATGTGAAATTGGACGTTCAGCCATCCGTGGTCGTGAAACCATCTATCCACAACCGTTTGGTAAGATAACCGCAGGCGCGGACAAAGATTACCCGATTGATTTCTCGCATTTCAATATTCAGGGAACCTGCGTGGGAGCGGTTGGAGTAGAAGCTGACTCAGACCTTGCTACATTCCCCGTGGTTGATTGTACAACAGCCGTAGGCGGAGATGGTAGCATAAAAATGGATTTCCCCGTTTTCACAGGGGCTGTTGGCTCAACATACATAGCCCGCGTGAATTGGGAAGAAGTGGCAGTTGGAGCGGCTATTTCCGGGGTAATGGTTGTTGCCGGCGAGAACATCTGTGGAATGGATAAGGAAGCTGAATTCAAGGATGGCCGTATCGTAAGATCACCCGAGATGGAAAGAAGAATTAACGCTTTCAATCGTTGGTATGAAGGCAAGGGCGGGGTTATTGTACAGGCTAACGTTGAAGACACAAAGCTGGGCGTTCCGGAATACGCCATAGAAAAGCTGGGCATTGAAATATTCGAACTGAAGTGGGGCCAGGGCGCAAAAGACATCGGTGGTGAAGTCAAGCTCTCAACAATGGAAAGAGCGCTTCAGCTTAAGAGCCGCGGGTATATAGTCCTTCCCGACCCAACTCTGGATAGCGCCAAGAGCGCGTTTGAGAAGGGTGGCATCTCCGAGTTTGAAAGACATTCCAGACTTGGTATGGTCACAGAGGAAGGTTTTTACAGCGAAGTGGATCGTTTGAGAAAGATCGGAGCAAAGTATGTGACGCTAAAGACAGGCGCTTACAGACCGGCTGATCTAGCTCGCGCCATAAAATTCGCCTCGAACGCCAAAATAGACCTTCTTACCATTGACGGAGCGGGTGGCGGAACTGGAATGAGCCCATGGAGAATGATGAATGAATGGGGCATTCCTACGGTTTACCTGGAGTGCATGACTTATGACATGTGTGAGAAGCTGAGAGCCAAAGGCGCCTATATTCCCCCAATAGCAATAGCGGGTGGTTTGTCTCTGGAAGATCATCTTTTCAAGGCGTTAGCGCTCGGAGCTCCTTATGTTAAGGCGATCTGCCTCGGCAGAGCGCTGTTGACAGCGGCTATGGTCGGAAAAACTAATGGCAGGCAAACCGCCGAAAAGATGGAATCAGAAGGCAAGACTGCCGAAGAGGGCTATCTCGGATTGTTTGCGGTAGCAAGCCAGCTCAAGGAGCGTTTTGGCGATGATTTCAAGAAGCTACCCGCAGGCGCAATTGGCGTTTATTCTTATATCGATCGTCTGAAACAGGGCCTCCAGCAGCTCATGGCCGGCGCAAGAAAATTCGCCCTTCCATACATCGACAGAAATGACCTTGTTTCACTGACAAGGGAAGCCTCCAGTATTTCAGGCATTCCTTACGTCATGGATTCAGATCAGAAAGAAATTGAAGCGATACTGAACAGCTAGTTAATACGCTAAGGATCATTTCCTGGTCAACTGTATTGATTTTCCAGGTAAACATAATCCTTATTCAAGCCAACCCAATGTCATAAACGACCCCCGGGTTGGCTTTTCTATTTGACAGATATTATAATTACAGATTATCAGGATCTTGCAGAATAACCTTTAATCGCGAACACAAAGTGTAATAAACTTCAATACCGGATTCCGACGTCAATAGTGAATAGTTTTCGGCTTAACATGATTGCTATGAGTGTTTTCATGATTCTTGCCTTCTTGCGAATGGGAGACATATTGTGAAATATTCCCGTTATGTTCTGAATATCACCATCTTGGGACTTTTGATTATCCTGAACGCCGGATCGGGTCTTTGGACTGCGCCATACGCTTTAGCCGAAGACAACCGAAATGTTGGCGTGGGGAAGTCTTTAATGATAAGGCTGGAAACCAACCCGTCCACTGGATACGAATGGATTCCGGTTTTTGATAAAGCATATTTCAGGCTTGATTCCTATGAAATTGAGCCGACCACCGGCGAGCTTCTCGGGGCGCCAACTCACGCCAGATTCACTTTTACTCCGATCAAGGCAGGAGTAGCGGCCATTGAGTTCAACTATCTCAGAAGATGGGAGAATCAACCTGTCAAAACCGAAAGGTTCAGGTTTCTCATCGAAAAATGATATAAACTTAGTCGATACATTTGTGGATGTGACCTAATCCTGCGCGACATCTTGCATGATTTTGTTTTGAAAAAGACACGCCTGTAAGAATTGCGCCGCATTTACGAGTGGAAATTTTCCAGGAGCCTCACAATGTTGACGGATTATCCCAAAGCCATAGTAACCAAGGATGGAACCTCGGTATTGCTTCGCCCTGTCACTGAGTATGATGAAAAGGAGCTTAACCGTTTTTTTTCAGAAATCCCTATGAATGAGCAGTGGTTCCTGCGTCATAAACTTGATGAGCCCGAAACCTTACACCGATGGATTGAGCGTCTGGATTATTCCAGGATACTCCCTATAATCGCTGAAAGAGAAGACGACAGAAAGATTATTGCCAACCTGAGGCTGCACCTTCACGAGGCCCCATGTATACTGCATGTTGGACATCTACGTGTAATGGTTCATCCAGCATACAGGTCCCAGAAGGTCGGAAGCTGGATGATTCTGGATTGCATCAAGACGGCAATGGACATGGGACTTGAAAAACTGATTGCTGAATTCGTCTCCGGTGTAGAGGACGCTGCCATTAACGCAGCGATAAAACTGGATTTCAAACATGAAGGGGTATTAACAGACTACATAAAGGATCAAAATGGCATTTATCACGACCTCATCATAATGGTCCGGAATCTCTCGAGTGATTGGAGTGATTTTTGACAAAGAGTTCGTCGGATCTGCAAAATGATGATCGTGAAGCGCCTGCTTTTTCGCTAGAAACGGACCGTGGTTCAGTTTTAATAAGACCAAAATGCGAACCTGAACTGTTCGAAAACCTGATACTCGACGATGGATTAGGACATTTCTCGCATTATTCCTCGATAATTCAGAAACTGGATTCTTTTCAGAAATTCGCCCTGCGAAAAGATGGAAGGGTATCCCTGGCAATAAAAAGTCCGGACGTCGTCATTGGCTATTGCATTGGTTCATATCCCGAACCCGATGACAGATGGAGCGCCTTGGGAGATCTCATGTATGAGCTGGCCGCTCTGGAAATATCCCGTAATTTTCGTGGCCTGAGTCTGGCATTTCTGCTACTCGATCAAACCATGAAAGAAGATTTCTTCGAAGACAAGATTACTTACATGTGTGGATATTCCTGGCACTGGGACCTCGAAGGCAAAAACCTTTCAGGTGGACAGTACAGGAACATGATGAAACAGCTTTATGGAAAATTTGGCTTCAGGGAAGTTTACACCAACGAACCCAATATTGCGTTGAGACCTGAAAACATTATGATGATAAGGGTAGGGGCGCGTGTATCAACTGAGGCTCAAATGAAATTCAGGCACCTGCGATTCGGCATGAAACCAAAATAACCTGATACGATTCTAACTGACTACTCTTGCCGAATGACTTTCCTGTGCCCGTGTCAATAAGAATGCTGTCAATGGCGCCAAATAAACAAACCGTCAACGCCTTCTGAAATTAATTACCTCGAAGCAGCTCCTCAAAAAAAAATCTGCGTGGCGCTTGGCGTTTGATCGCCAATGCCTCCGTAAGAGCTTATAACGGCCTTACGGAATACCCATAGCGTCAAACGCCATACTGCCTTGCATTGAAACATTTACGGCATATACCCCATGATGCGTGGAAGCCACAAGACTATGTTCGGCATGTACGTAATAGCCATAAGAACGCTGATCTGGATAATCATGAACGGTAGACACGCTTTTGTAACCCATATCAGATCCTTGTTTACCATTGAGCCGGTAATATACA
>CAITZA010000318.1 GCA_903896745.1 uncultured Desulfomonile sp.
AACTTGGCCATTGACTTCTGAACCCTGTTCTGGACCAGCACTGTGGCCATATCTATGTCAGTTCCAAGCTCGAAGGTCACCTTGAGTGTGTATTGTCCGTTACTAGAGCATGTGCTACTCATGTACATCATGCCCTCTACGCCATTCACTTCCTGCTCAATGGGGGACGCGACCGTGTCGGCAATGACCTTAGGGTCAGCGCCGGGATAGAAGGCCGTTACCTGAACCATCGGGGGAGTAATGTCGGGGTATTGGGCGACAGGGAGAGTAAAAATTGATACAGCGCCTGCAATCACTATGACCATGGAAATGACCGAGGCGAATATTGGTCTGTCAATAAAAAATCGGCTAAGCATTTTGCGCCTCGGCTATTTCTTGGGCTGCTGAGTTGTGGCGCCAACTTCTGGTTGCCCAACAGATAGTTGACTTTCGACAGTTTTCACCGGCTGGCCCGGTCTTGCCCGCCTGATTCCATTGACTATGACCCAGTCCTGCTCCTTCAAACCATCCAGAATGACACGCATCCGGTCTTCGAGCTGGCCTGTCCTGACAATTCTTTGCTCCACAACCTTGTTCTCATTGACCACCAGGACAAACTTGCCACCCTGTCCAGCCTGAATGGCCGAATCCGGAACCAGTATGGCCTCAAATCTCTCTACCGGAACCCTTATTCGCACAAACATTCCCGGAAGGAACAACCCATTGTCATTCGGAAACACCGCCCTTATCTGCATGGTTCCGGTTGATGGGTCTATCTCCGTGTCGAAGAAATCGATATAGCCTTCATGCGGGAATCCTTTCTCGTCAGAAAGCCCCATAAATGCCAGAGGTTTCGGGGCAGGAGTTTTCTCCTCTTTCCTGATTAACGGCAACAAATCTTGTTCACTAGCGCTGAAATAGACATAAACCGATTTGTCATTAACGACAGTGGTGAGAAGTGTTTTTTCCTGGGCGCCAACAAGGCTACCGACATCAACCAGATTTCTGCCGACATGTCCACTGATTGGGGCCTTAACATGAGTGTATTCAAGATCCAGTTCTGCGGCTTCGAGATCTGCCTGCGCCTGAGCTAGTTCGGCCTTTGCTACATCCCGTTTTGCGGTTTGCTCCACCAGCTTTATTTGACTTATGGCGTCCTTGGATTCGAGTTGCCGGGCCTTTTCATACTCAACCTGCGCAAGGTTTAGAGAGGCCTTTCTGGCGGCGACCGTGGCCAACGCCTGGTCAACTTTGGCCCGATAAGGTTTTGGATCAATCACGAATAACAGGTCGTTAGCCTTCACTTCCGAGCGCGGAGTGAAATTTATCTTTTCCAGGAAACCTGCAACCCGAGCTCTTATTTCAACCTTTTGAAGCGCCACTATATTCCCGGTATATTCCAGGTACAGTATCACATCCTTTTTAAGGGGCTTACTCACCGTGACCTCTGGTGCGGGTGGTTGCACAACCGAAGGTTCAGACCCGCACCCATGGATCATCAGCAAAACTGAAAACAAGACAGCCACTAGAATACATCGCTTCCAAGCTTTCATGCCCGTTCTCCCGAACAATTCGAAAAGATTTGATCTCAATCCCATGAAAAAGGTTTTTCATTTCTGAAATCAGGTATGCATAAATCCTGCGATTCCAGTTCCTGAACAAACACATTCTCCAACCCGATATCCCAACACAGATCCACAACCTTGTTGTATTCAGAAGCCCTTACCCTTCGGTTTAACTCCGGAAACTTCCAGGCCTCATATATAGGAGAGTATTGGGCCATCAGAGAAATCGCCACCGTTGAAGACAGATTGTCCCTGATCCAGTACATCGTCTCGACTGTCCCCGAAATGTCATTGGGAAGCATCAGGTGCCTGATAATAAGTCCCCTGACGGCCCTCCCATTCGAATCGAGCTCGAGATCGCCGACCTGATCATACATTTCCCTGATCGCTGGCCTAGCTACTTCTACATAATCTTCGCAATCGGAATATTTTGCCGACATCCTGGAGTCCGCGTATTTCAAATCCGGCAGGTATACATGTACTATTCCGCGCAAAAGCTTTAGAGCCTCGAGGGAATCATATCCACTTGAATTATAAACTACTGGCAAATCAAGCCCTTTTCTTGCGGCGATACTCAAGGCCTCCAGAAAAAGATGCATCTGGTGAGCCGGAGATACAGGCTCGATGTTTGAAGCCCCGAACAACTGAAGCTTGAGCATTTCGTTCGCCAGTTCCTCAACCGTGACAAATTCCCCGCACTCACCCCGACTGATCTGGAAATTCTGGCAATAGACACACTGCATATTGCAGTGTGTAAAAAAAATCGTTCCTGCCCCACCAATACCAACCAGGGGGGGTTCTTCACCAAAATGCTGAAGTATTCCGGAATGTGAGGGCAGAGACCCTGCCCCGCAGTACCCGATCTGTCCAGAGATTCGGTCAACCATGCACTTGCGGGGACATAAACGGCAAGGGGAGCTCAGCTCCATAAACTTCGCAGCCACTTCCGCAATTTTTGTGGGATCGAGAAACCTCATCACTTGTTTTCCATTTTATTTCCAACAATTGACCGTGTAAGTTTATACCAGAACATTGTCGTTTAGTCATAAAAAACATCGCCCCATTAAGCTGTTTCAACATTCATTCATGCCGCGGGTTCAGGCGCCATTTGCTTCAGATCAACAAATTTGATAAATGAAAGAAGGCGTCTGATCAATAAATGGCCTGACGAACAATACAAGATGGACAAAATAATCGAATATCCGAGGAAAAACCAATGAAAATGTCTAAACTTCACGTTCCGACTTTGAAGGAAGACCCGGCTGACGCAGAAGTCATCAGCCACAAACTTATGCTTCGGGCAGGCATGATCAGGAAGCTCACCGCAGGAATATATTCGTATTTGCCGCTTGGATACAGATCCCTGAGAAAAGTGGAACAGATCGTAAGAGAGGAAATGGACGCGTCAGAAGCTCAGGAAGTCTTTCTGCCGACCGTTCAACCTTCGGAACTCTGGAAGGAATCAGGCAGATGGGATTATTACGGAACCGAGCTGCTTCGTTTCCGGGATAGACATGACCGTGAATGTTGCCTGGGCCCGACTCATGAGGAAGTCATAACCGATCTGGTGCGGCGAGACGTCAGATCATACCGCGACCTGCCCCTTAACCTGTATCAGATACAGACAAAATTCAGGGATGAAATCAGACCCCGATTCGGTCTCATGCGTGGCCGGGAATTTACCATGAAAGACGGTTATTCCTTCGACGCCACTGAGGAAGGCGCAGAAACAACCTATATGATAATGCGTGACGCCTATGAACGTATTTTCAGAAGGTGTAGCCTCCAGTTCAGGGCTGTTGAGGCAGATTCCGGTCCTATTGGTGGAAGTTTTTCGCATGAATTTATGGTGCTGGCCAATACAGGAGAGGACACCGTAGTATCCTGCGACAGATGCGATTATGCAGCGAATCTGGAAAAGGCTGAAATTCGGCCATGTGAGCCTTGTAACGAATCGATCGGAACTGTTCCGGAAAAAGTGTCAACCCAGTCGGTCAGAACAATTGAGGAGGTCTCCCAATTTCTCGGCATCACACCGTCGAACCTCATTAAAACCCTCATCCTAAAAACTGACAAAGGACCGGTCGCAGTACTAATCAGGGGCGATCATGAACTTAATGACGTAAAGGTAAAGAATTACCTTGCTGTTACCGAAATAGAACTGGCTGATGAAAAGCTGATTCATGAAGTAACCGGTGGCCCGCTTGGTTTTTCCGGCCCCGTAGGCTTGACAGGAGTAACGATATTGGCTGACCATTCCATTCGTGGAATGCAGTCAGCGGTTGTCGGAGCTAATGAAAAGGATTTTCACCTGATAAACGTCAGCCCCCTTTCGGGTTTCAAGGTAGACGGGTATGGTGATTTCAGGTCGGCTGCAGCCGGCGACCCTTGTCCGAGATGCGACGGCAAGCTTCTGATGAGCAGGGGCATAGAGGTTGGCCACATATTCAAACTCGGCACGAAATATTCGGAGAGCATGAACGCCACCTTTCTTGATCCTGATGGAAAGGAAACTTTTATGATCATGGGATGTTACGGAATCGGCGTTAGCAGAACCGTGGCAGCCGCAATAGAACAGAACCATGACGAGGACGGGATAATATTCCCACCGCCACTGGCGCCTTTCAGCGTCATCATTACTACTGTCGGCGCAAAAAATGAGGAAATAGACGCAACCGCTGAAAACATTTACCAAATACTTTGGAAAAACGGTTATGACACTCTGCTTGATGACCGTAACGAAAGACCCGGTGTGAAGTTCAAGGACGCCGACCTGATAGGAATTCCGGTGCGGCTCACTATCGGGAAAAAGGCCCTGGCTGAAGGTAAGGTGGAACTACGGAGCCGCAAAACCAAACAGACCATCCTGGTTGAAATCAACAACGTTCTGGATGCCGTGACAGATATGATATCAAATTGGGACGCCTGATTCTTAATCCATGGGCGGCAAAATCATTTCCTGATGTGGCGAGACGCCGGAAAACCTTATTTATTGTCCATAATAGCCATAATACGGGTTTCCGGCCTGTCCTCCATGATGGTTGCCCTGATAGCCGCCCTGATACTGGTTTCCGTAGTACCCATATCCGTACGCCGCGTAGGGATAGGTGTAACCGTAGGGGTTATGATAACTTGGTGGAGCGGAAGTCGGACTCCATTGAGTAGGATATTCATTCATTGGGGCGGACCATTTCACGGGGTCCTGGGCGATACAGTGACCAGGAATCATGCTGCGGACCAACATTACGATACCCAGGAGCATTATTGCTGAAGACTTCATCATTCGGGCGCCTCGGTCTTTTTTATGCTTGGGATTCCTACAGGTCGAATTTCCCTTGGGGGTCCGATCCTGTAGCTAATACATTTTAGTAAAATTTTGTCTAAACGTCAAATATGACATTATGAAATGAAAAAACCAAAAAAGAACCAGAAAAGAACTTCAAACCTCAAATCAGGCTCATGGGCGGAAACAGTTTCTCCGAATCTAAACCCTCGATCATCGAAAAGGCCCATATTAAAAGACATTTTTTTTGGGTTCATAGTTTGCCTGTTCTTTTTTCTGGTGTTGGAAATCGGCCTGAGACTGTTCTGGCAAGGCCCGCCACAAAGTAATGAAGACCCCTTTGTCGGCTTCTCTGCAATACAGCCATTGTTCACGGAACAAAATGGAACTGTCACCATTTCAAAAAACCGACTGAGATATTTCAACGAAACCTCTTTCAGTTCCGTCAAGCCTAAGCATACCTACAGGATTTTTGCTTTTGGCGGTTCAACCACCTACGGACATCCGTTCAACTGGCAAACCTCCTTTCCAAGATGGCTGCAGGAGTTGTTAAACTCGTGTGAAAACGGGATCAGGTATGAAGTAATCAACCTCGGCGGGATTTCATACGCCTCGTACAGAATAATCCCGCTAATGAAAGAGAGTCTCAGCTATCAACCAGACCTATTCATCGTTTACACCGGTCAGAACGAGTTTCTTGAAAGACGCTCCTATTCCGGACTGATCGAACGAAGCTCACTATTACTTTCAATAGAGGCTACCCTGGAAAAACTCAGGCTGTATCAGGCCCTGAAAAATATACTCAACAGGCAGGCAAAAAGTTCATCCAACAGTAAAGTCGATGACAAGTCCAGCGCCCCACCCTCTTCAACAAAAACCATCCTGCAGGATGAAGCCAACGCCATTCTTGACAGAAGCTCCGGATTGGACATGTACCACAGGGATGACCAGTTTGCACAAGGCGTTGTAAATCATTTCAGGCACAACCTGAAAGCATTGATAACCCTGAGCGAGTCCTCCGGAATCCCCATAATGTTTGTGTCTCCGGCCTCGAACCTCAGAGACTTCTCGCCGTTCAAGTCCGAACATGATCCGACTCTCAGCGCTCGTGACAAAACCAATCTGGATAAAAAACTCGATGAGGCGGACAAGCTTGTAAAAAGCGGAAACTTCCAGGACGCCCTTGACAGGATGGCGCGAATATTTCCAAAGACATCAGGGCACGCACAGGCAAATTTTACCATGGCTAAAGCGCTTGATGGCGCTGGAAGGGATGCCGAGGCCAGAGAATATTTCATAAGGGCTCGGGACCTTGATGTTTGTCCGTTAAGAGCCACTTCACCCATAGAAACCGAGGTTTACGCGGTTACTGGCGCAAGAAAAACCCCGCTTGTGGATTTCAGGAAACATGTCGAAGACGATGCCATCCTGAATGGTATTCAGAGCGGCTTGGCAGGCTCCGAAAGTTTTCTCGATCATGTCCATCCAACAGTTGCGCTCCATCAAAAGCTCGCCGAACTAATCATGGCAAAAATGCTCGAATCCGGCATGATAAAAAATTGCCGCAATCTCTCCCGGGAAATGGTCGAAAACCTGTTCAACAACGCGATGGAATCTCTGGGAAAAGATATATTCGTGATGCGGGATCTGAATCTTGCGAAAACCCTGAAATGGGCCGGTAAGAAAGATGAGGCCAAGGCCGCGCTGCACAGAATTCTTGAAGCTGAGGAAAAGAATCCGGAAATTCACAAAATGCTGGGAGCTTATGCCCTTGAGGATGGTCAGACAAAGGAAGCGATAAGCAGGTACAAGAGAGCGGTTGAACTCTCTGGCGGCGATCCGCAGATAAAACTATCCCTTGCAACCGCATATTACAGGTCCGGCGATAAACAGTCCTCCAAGAGAATCTATGAAACCATGATTTCCAAAAATGAAGCGTTCCCGGATATCATAGCAAACCTGAGCATGCTCTATCTCGAAGAAAACAGGATTCATGACTCTTTGAAGTTGCTTGAGAAATCTCTGGACGCCTATCCTGATTCAACCCTTTTCCATGCGCCCTACGGTTTAGCCCTGGCAATGTCGGGCGATCTTGAACAGGGCATAAGGTGGATGAAAAAAGCATCCACGGCTGAACCGGGTGATCCCTCACACCTTTACAACCTTGCCGGCATGTATTCTTTGGCCGCTGACATCGTGAACTGCTTCAAGTATCTGAATCTTGCCATTGATCGCGGTTATTCCAATGCTGAAAAGCTCAGGAAGGACCCTGTCTTCCAGTCTGTAAGAAACAGCCCCGATTATTACAAAGCCCTCGAAAGGATTTCAGAATAGCGAACACGCGCACAATCCGAAACGTTTAATACTATTTATTAGGGCCGTTGATAGATAGTACTCTTTTTCAGAGACAAACCTGTTGCGACTAAAGCAAAAGTTGTGTTAAACATGTAATTTATGATTTTCCTCAACAGTCCTTGATACCAACCGACTGAGTCCAAGAAAACAAGAGGCAATCGAAGTCCGAGGAGGTTCAGTAAATGTTTGAGATCCTTGAGAAAGAGAGGATTGGCCCTGGAGTTAACCGAGCTGTTATATCAGCCCCGGCAATAGCTGAAGCGCATAAACCAGGTCAATTCATAATATTGCGGACAAACGAAACCGGTGAAAGAATTCCACTAACAGTAGCGGATAAGGATGTGGAAAAAGGAACCATCACTCTGGTATGGCAAGAGGTTGGGGCCACCACTTACTACATGAGCACGATGTGTGTGGGAGAGAAATTCCAGGACATGTGCGGTCCGTTGGGCACGCCAACTCACATTGAAAAATTTGGCACGGTGGTTGGAGTTGGGGGCGGCATTGGAGTGGCGCCTCTTTTTCCAATTACAAAGGGAATGCATGATGCGGGAAACCATGTAATCAGCATTATCGGCGCGAGGACGGAAGGTTTGCTGATAATGACAGAAGACATGCGTAAAGTTAGCGATGAGCTTATCATTGCGACAGACGACGGTTCATTTGGAGTCCACGGATTTGTCACTCAGGTATTGCAGGGTCTCATAGACAAGGGACAGCAAATAGACCTGGTTGTGGCCATTGGTCCGGTTCCCATGATGAAAGCCGTGGTCAATGTCACGAGAAAGGCCAATCTTCCAACTGTAGTCAGCTTGAACCCGATCATGGTTGACGGCACCGGTATGTGTGGGGCCTGCAGGGTGGAAGTGGGCGGCAAAACGCTGTTCGGCTGCGTGGACGGACCGGAATTTGACGGATTACAGGTAGATTTCGACCTGTTGATGAAGAGACTGGCCATGTATAAAGGCCCAGAATTGATAGCTCTGAACAATTTCCGCGAGACACCGCGCGGGTGTCAATGTACGTTTCCGGGAGGCGCATAATGAGCGACCAAGAAGCCAAGCCCGCAAAAAAACCTAAAGTTCCCCGGCAGAAAATGCCGGAGCAGGATCCCATTGAAAGAGCCCACAATTTTTATGAGGTTGCTCTGGGTTATGAAAACGATCTGGCTCTGTTAGAGGCCAGCCGTTGTTTAAACTGTAAAAAACCCTCTTGCATGAAGGGTTGCCCTGTTGAAGTCGATATTCCGGATTTTGTTACCCTGGTAAAGGCAGGAGACATGATTGGCGCTGCCTGGAAGATCAAGGAAAAAAACAGCCTGCCACGTATTGCCGGAAGAGTCTGCCCACAGGAATCACAATGCGAATCAAAATGCGTCGTAGGAGCGAAGGGCAAGAACGAACCCTGCGCTATCGGACGTCTTGAGCGATATGTCGCTGATTATGCGGCCATACATGGTGACGGCAAACTTCCCGAGCTTCCGAAGCCGACGGGTCTGAAAGTTGGAATCGTAGGTTCCGGTCCTGCAGGCCTGACAATGGCCGGGGCTCTAATAAAAAAGGGTGTCGCCGTAACGGTCTTTGAAGCGCTTCATGAACTCGGAGGCGTTCTGGTCTACGGCATTCCCGAATTCAGGCTTCCCAAAGCCATCGTGCGAGCCGAAGTCGATGAGCTCAGAAAAATGGGAGTTGAATTCAAGACCAACTGGGTTATCGGGAGAATCGAAACCGTTGATGATTTGCTCGAAAAGAGAAAATTCGATGGCGTCTTCATTGGTTCGGGCGCGGGTGCGCCGCTTTTCCTGAAAATACCAGGGGAAAACCTCAACGGCGTTTATTCCGCTAACGAGTTCCTCACACGCGCAAACCTCATGAAGGCATACATGTTCCCTCAGGCGGACACACCCGTGGCCAAGGGACGAAGGGTGGTCGTTTTTGGTGGCGGCAACGTCGCAATGGATTCGGCGAGAACATCTTTAAGGCTTGGGGCCGAAGAAGTTACGATCGTTTACCGACGCACCATGGCCGAACTTCCCGCCAGAGCGGAAGAAGTTCACCATGCAGTTGAGGAAGGCGTCAAGTTCGAACTGTTGAGCGCTCCTCTTGAAATAATCGGCAACGAAGCAGGTTGGGCCGTTGGTCTCAAACTGCAGAAAATGCAGCTCGGTGAGCCGGACGCCTCCGGAAGAAGAAGACCCGAGCCCATTCCCGGCGCCATTTATGAAAAGGAATGCGACACAATTATCGTTTCAATCGGGAACGCGGCCAACCCGCTTGTTCCTTCAACAACCAAAAATCTTGAGACAAACAAGTGGGGCAACATAGTTGCGGATCTAGAAACCGGCAAGACGAGCAAGGGCAGGGTATGGGCCGGAGGAGACATCGTGACAGGCGCCGCCACGGTCATTCTCGCTATGGGAGCAGGTCGAAAAGCCGCTCTCTCGATGATCGACACTTTCGGAATCTAATTCCGTCTGACAGGGGTTTTGAGACTCTCAATTCCCCTGTCTCATTCTATCCGGTTGAACAAAATTACTTATTCATTGTCAAATCTCAAATATGTCACGGGGCCGAAAATAAATCTGTTTGGAAATAGCCCTTTGTTGCGGTCAAATTCCGTTTTACAAATAACCATGTGGCCATATCAAATGAAATCTTTCAAATTGCTACTCTCTGTCGCCGCTATGCTGTTAATGTTATCCCAGACCGCGCTTGCGGATCCCATAAATAGAATTTCAGGTTTGATTGTTGAAGTTGGAGAAGGTTTCTTATGGGTTGTTCCCGATGGTCAAAACGATCCCCAGAAATTTATCCTGAAATGGAAAGTACGCTTTTCTCCACCTCGTTTACCAATTAAAGGCGATCAAGTTGTCATTCTCTACAAGAACAAGGATGAGGGACGGCTGATTTACGGAGTTGATTACCTGAAACGGTCAACTGATGTGTTGTCCACAGAATAACCGATGCGGGTTGTCGTTTCGATCAGCGTCATCCTGACAAATCATTTCTAGTGGGTAAAAATGGACTATAGCTTATTCCTTAAATCCGGATTCATGGGTTTCGCCATAGGAAGCGCCACTCAAATGATCACTTTTTTCCTGGCCGGCCTACTTCTGAAAATCAGGCAGAGCAGCTTCAAAAGAGTCTTTATGCTCGCCGCTATAGCCTCATTTCTGATAGTTGACGGTTTCCTGTATTACAAGATTGTGTTTCAACAGATTGAGCAACCCCAACTGTTTCTCTCCGGATGTATAGGTGGCTGGCTGGGCTCAATCATTTTCGGCATGCTCCAACTCAAGCCGCTACTTATAGACTCACTAAAAAAATAGACCGGCCCTCTCGATAGCATCTTAAACTTCATTCACTTATAACGGCTATCAAGAGGTTTGCCGGAATAACATAGAAACTCTGCATTCAATTCGCGCTTATTTTCGAGAACGGCAATAAAAGCATTACAGGCTTTTTCCTGACAGCCGGGCCCCACCTAGTGAGACGCATCGAGAGAATAAACCGCCGAAAGATTACGGAATTTTTCATCACAATCCAGCCCGTAACCAACCAGAAAGCCTCTGTCAATGTCGAAACCGCAGTAATCCAGGGATACGCTCTTTTCGCGCCTTCCGGTCTTGTTTATCAGCGCCGCAATCTTAAGGCTGCGGGGATTCTTTTCCAGCAGGCGCTCACGATACTGGTTCAGGGTTAATCCCGTGTCAACAATGTCATCAACCAGTATGACATCCCTGCCCTCGATAGGAGCGGCAATATCAAGAAGAATGTTCAGGCAACCGCTACTCGTTTTTGAACAGCCGTAGGAGGATATTCGGACAAATTCGATCTGGCATGGTTTCGAAAGAGCCCTGACCAGGTCAGCAAGAAAGACGAAAGCCCCTTTAAGTATTCCGATAAAAATCACATTCCCGTCGGGATAGTCTCCTGAAATCTGATGACCCAGTTCCATGATTCTCGCCTGGATGGCTGCCTCATCAAAAACCGGTGTCAATTCCGCATTATCCATTTCTTACTCCAAAGTTTTAGTCTCAGGTGTGGCCTGACATTGATTCAGAGTCTGCTTGCAGCTCCAAAGCCCAGGTCGTCAAATATGCCCTCACGGGCCAGAAATGTGGCCCTCGACGCAATCATTGCGGCGTTGTCGGCGCAAAGAGGCAATGACGGGAAAACCGGCTCTATGCCAAGAGCTTTTCCTCGAATGGCAAATCTTTCCCGAAGCGCTCTGTTTGCCGCCACACCTCCGCATACAACCAGCTTGTCAGCCCCCATCTTGCGGGCCGCCCAATAACCTTTTGTGACAAGGACTTCCAGAACCGCTTCCTGAAATCCCCTGCAAATCCGTCTGAGGTTTCTGTCCACATCCGGGTCTTCCCTGTCGTAAGCCAGGGCGTGAAAACTCCCCGGAATGTTGTCAATTCGCCTGATCCCGAAAATCTCCTCCGACTTTTTTAACACAGCGGTTTTCAGCCCGGAAAAGGAAAAATCCAGATTATACTTCTCCATCAGGGCTCTCGGCAGTTTAATACCGTCCAACTCGCATTTACCGGCAAGATCTTCGATTATGGCGCCCCCCGGATAACCCAGCCCAAGGAGTTTGGCAACCTTGTCAAACGCCTCACCCGCCGCATCGTCCCGCGTCTTGCCCATAATCTCTATGTCAGTAACCGATTTCACGTTAAATATTGTGGTGTGTCCACCGGAGACAACCATGCCGACAAAAGGAAATTCCAGGTCGCCTCGCTCGAGAAAAGAGGCGAAGAGATGGCCGTGCAAATGGTTTACAGCGCATACAGGCTTGTTCAGGGACATGGACATGGCCTTTGCGACCCCCACTCCTACGAGTAGTGACCCTATCAATCCCGGCCCCTTCGTCACTCCGATGCAGTCTATTTTCTCCCGGCCAATACCAGCCTCGACAAATGCCCTGTCAATCACCCAGGCTATCGATTCTATGTGCTTGCGGGACGCCAGCTCAGGGACAACGCCACCATATTCCTTGTGTATGTCTATTTGCGATACGACTATGTTCGAAAGAATCTGAGACGCGTCCGAAGTGATTGCCGCGGATGTCTCATCGCACGAGGTTTCTATTCCCAGGATGATCATGCCAGATTTCTCATTGTGGTTCGGATTTCTTCCAGTTGCTGTTCTATGAATTCCCTGGGCAAATTCGCGTATTTTTCGGGAAGCAGCCGTCTCGACGTGCATTCCAGGACAGCCAGAAGCTCCTGGAATTCTCGTTGTTTCGATATATCCGAAGGCAGGAAATTCACAGCCTCACTGATAATCGTTTCGGGCCCAATGTGACCGTCGACAAATTTTCTGCGGTTGAGCTCTATCAATAGCTGATCCAGGTCTGCAGGATAATACTTCGTGGTCAGTTTAAGTATTCTGGCCTTATGCTCGGCGGGAATCTGCTCAATGTCAACCCCGGCCCTCAGGAAAACCGACCTTATATATGTTTCGCGTTCTGCGCCGGAAATGTCAAAAACCGGGATATGCTCCCCTGCCCTGCCCGATCGCTTTATATCGGGTTCCAGCCGGTCAGGACGAGCCGTTATGATGATCCACACGATCTTGCCTCTGTTATTTGGGTCTGACATCATTTTGAGCATTGAACCGAACAGTCGCCGGTCAACCTCATGACTTTGGGGACCACGCCCTCCGATCTCGGTATCAGCCTCGTCATAAAACACCATCACCTTACCCATGGCCTCAAGGGTCGATCGTATGCGCTCCCAGTTACTCTCCGTCTGGCCAACATATTGACCCCTCACATTCCTGAGCTCTACTGCAAGCCAACCACATTCTTTCGCAAACGCCTTGAAAATAAACGTCTTGCCTACGCCATTCGCTCCAGGAACAAGAATACCGACCGGCATGACGTCGGGCTCGGATCCGTTCAGAAAAGATTTCAACTCCTCAAGCTTCCCTATCAAGGCGCCGGCCCCAATGACCCTCTCAAATCCGTAGGTAATGTCAAGAAAACTTATGTAACCCTCCAGCTCCTTTTCTATGATTTCACGGGCCTTCTCGAAGATGTGCGCCGGACTTACCGTCGTGCCCCTGTAAAGCGCCTGATTGACTATCTGCCTTATGGAGAGAAGCGTCAGACCCGCTGAACTAAATGTCAACCGGTCAATATCCCCAGCGTTTATGGCAGGGTTAACAGCAGCCAGACCCTCAAGAAAGGATCGCCTCTCATCATCCGACGGTCTGTCAATCCTTATCGCCGAGACATACGGCAGCTCAACAATCCTGTTGTTCATCTCCCCTAGCGTTTCACAAATCATGAACACGATGTTGTTGGAAATTACGAACTGATCATCTGAGAGCCAGTTTTCGAGGGCTATAACCTTCAGCCTGTCGGAGTCGGCCATTGTCGAATACTGCAACGCCGGGGCTATCGCGTCGCAGTGCTTCATTATAACGGCTAGCGGTTTGCCTGTGTTTCCAGGGATCAAAACATCGTTGAAACCAGTATTCATGAGTTCACGAAGGGTGTAGAGAGCGGTCACGATGTCGGATCTTGAGGCCGCCACAAGTCTTTCGAACCTGTCCCGGCCTATCCTGCCGGCAACGGATTCCGCGTCATTGGGATCATGAAAGCGTATTCCCTCAGCCGGGTCGTAAATCACAACCATTTTGGGGGCCGAGGGTTTGCCAGGCTTTATAAGCGCCTCAATCAGGAATTCAACAAGCGGCTGGTATCCGCCCTGTTCAAGCGGATAAATATCCTTGGTATTCCCATAGATTACAAAAGCAGCGGATTGCGATGAGAGGTATCTATCGATTATTCGCTGGGCGAATTTGGGCGACGTAATTTTTTTGTCGGTCATTTTGGATGATTTGGAGACCTCGCATAAAAATGGAGTATAAAAAGCTTATCCGAGGTCTCTGACTTTTTCACCGGAGGGCGCCTTTTTTGACCTCATTTCCAGGAGTTCGTCAAAACGCTGTTCGGCCTTCCTTTCAGCGCCTATCCTCTGGTATTTGTCATCGAGTTGTTCTTTGCCGGACTGACGCATTTCGGTAGCTATTTTTGCCTGGGCTTTCATGGCTGAGACTTTTTCCCTGATTGTAACTATCGACTCATCAACCGAAGATTCGGCCAGTCCTCGAAGGCGTGATTCCAGTTGTATCACCTGCTGGGTCGATACAAACTCGGCAACCATCTGTCCCTGTTCTTTTTTGAGCTTGTCTATTTCGTCGCTAAACGAGCGTAATCTCGTTTTATAGTCTTCGACCTTGGTTTTCTGGGTTTCAAGTTCCTGAGTCAACAATTCCTGCTTTTGACCTATTTCCTGAATGCGGTTGAGGTATCTTGAGCCCGCTTCACGATGCAACGGATTGCCGGGGTCCGATTCAGCCGCGGCCAGAGCCCCTTCCAGCCGACTCTTGATGTCCGTCTCCTCACGCTCGAGGTCCTTGAGCATTTGTTCGGTTTTTTCCCTCTCGCTTGCAAGCAGACCGACAGCTCGCTCCATTTCCAGATAACGTTTCTTGGCCTCATCAATTGCCGTGGCGTATGTCGCCCGAATGGCTTCCGGACTCGAAGAAACTACATCATCACCAGCGTTGATGAAAATACCCCGTAGCCGTGTCCAAAGCTTTCCCAAAAAACTCATGTTCTTATCCTCATGATTCATCGAAATTATGGCCCGCAATCAGGAATTTCTTCCGCAAACCCCTTCCAGATACCAGTCCCGGATGTCATGCCAGCGATCAAACCTGCAGGTCACAGGCGCCTGACAGTTCCTGTTCCACGGCTGAACCATCAAACCTACACCCACTCCAGTCGCAAGATAATCCCGCAGATGTAATTCATCGTCCTCAATAATAAAATTGGCGCCCGTCTCATTCAGGTAAAGACGTTTATCCCTGTCACCGCCGGTGACTATCATCTCGGGGATGCCGGCAGGCCAGTTCAGCGACTCCAGTTGCTTGCGCGCCGTTGAAGGGTCATGACGACCTGTTATGAAAAGTAATGGCGCCTTAGTGTATTCATGGATTTCGCTGAGCACAACCTCCGCCCCGTCATAAGGCTCAATGAAATTCTGGTCGTACATGTGATTCACGGAATCGCGCAAAGTGTCTACCGTCAAGCCCAGAGGCTCCAGATCCCATGCAAGTAAATCATCCGGTCTAAGGCTCTTGCCTGTCGATCGGTTTATGTGACCGAGGATAACCTCTATCGACCGCAATACCACTCCATCTATGTCAAAAGCTATTTTTATCAATTGCCTGTCTCCTGGACATATCAAGGCGATACCGCCCTGCAGGTCGATCCATCTTTTCATGTAACAGAATAACTATTGTTCCGATCTATTTCAACCGTATCGCCTTGATTGTTGTCGATCCGGAACAAACTTAGATTGACTTGCGTTACAGTACAAAATAAATTCATTGATCGGAACTGTCTGTAACAGACTATTCGTCAAACATGCCGGTTTCCTGATATTGGCCCTTTTTCAAACCCCGTTGTTTGCCGCCTCAAAGCGGAGAGTTTTACCGGAGCCCCTACATGATGTCCAAAAACCTTGTGATGCGATCCGTTGTCGGCCTGATCGTCGTCATCATAGTGGGAACCCTGGGCTACATGATTATCGAGGGATGGTCCTTTCTGGACGGATTGTATATGACCGTCATAACGATAGGATCGATAGGCTATCAGGAGGTGCATCCTCTGGGGGAAATCGGTCGAATATTTACCATCTTTCTCATATTCACCGGCTTTGGAGTTGTCGGATACGTGCTCATCACCGGAAGCCGTATGCTCATAGAGGGTGAAGTAGAAAAAATAATTACAAGGCGGCGTTCGATGAAGGCAATCGAAAAGACTTCGGGGCATTTTGTCGTATGTGGTTTCGGAAGAATGGGCGCTTTCGTCTGTCATCAGTTCCATGCGCGCGGAATTCCGTTCGTGGTTGTGGAAAATGCTCCGGAAGCCCAGCTAAAGATAATAGACCTCGGTTATCATTTGGCGCCGGGAAACGCCACAGAAGAGGAAATACTGATCTCCGCCAATATCAAGTCCGCAAGAGGCCTGGTATCGGTGCTTAATTCCGACGCGGCCAATGTCTATGTAGTGCTTTCTGCACGCGAACTTAATCCTGACCTCGAAATAATCGCACGAGCGGGCGAGGAGGCGGCCCACAAAAAACTCCTCAGAGCAGGCGCTAACAGGGTCATCAGCCCATATCAGGTCGGTGGCATGAGAATGGTAATGGGAATACTCAAACCAGAGGTCATGAATTTCCTCGAAGTAGCCATGGATTACAGGGACATGAACATAGAACTCGAGGAAGTCAAAATTATCCACGACTCCACCTACTGCGGAAAATCCCTTGTGGAAACCGACATTCGACGCGATCTCAACCTCATCATTATTGCTATCAAGAAAAATCACGGCAAAATGGTCTTCAACCCGGGCCCAACTACCGTCATTGAAGAAGGCGATACACTGATCGCCATGGGAGAGCGCAAGAGTCTCAGGATTCTCGAGCAGAAAAGCATAAAAATACCATCGCGCTATTCCGACTCGATATAGTTCCTCGACAGGTCGCCATACGCCCTCGGCCATTTCAGGAACGGATCTTGATAACAAGAGCGAATTGAATGCATAGTTTATATGTCATTCCCTCGAAAGAGGGAATCCAGTCCGTGTCATTCCCTCGAAAGAGGGAATCCAGGGTAAGAGTGGTTCCCCGATCAAGTCGGGGATGACAAACCCGGGGCAGGGATGGCAAAC
>CAITZA010000319.1 GCA_903896745.1 uncultured Desulfomonile sp.
AAACTGTCCCAAATCGTACCCAGGCGGCATGATCGAGTCCCGGTCATGCCGCCTGGGTGGATCGCAAATGGAACAAGGAAGCCAGGACAGGTGGTCCACTTTTCCTTAGCACACCCGGTCTCTTTCTGATTAGCGCCGAAGAACAGGCGGTCAAAAAGATCGAGAACCTGTTCGAAAACCGCCTCTTCGTGACCGGCGAGGAGCTGAAGAAGATGAGGCTCTTGCTGAAGAGGGAGTGCGTTATCAACCATCTCTTGCGCTCCCTCCAAGCGAAGACCTGAACGACTTCATATCTCAGGCTTCCGCAGTGGAGATCCTGGCGACCATCGCCAATCTAATTGACGCCCCACTACTTATTTTTGAACGACAATGAACTCATTTATCGCCAGCAAATCGAGATGCCCTAACTGGAATGCCCTTATGGCATCTTGGGGAGAGCAAACAATGGGCTCCTCATGCATATTGAAACTAGTGTTGACTACCACCGGAAGACCCGTAAGCTTTCGGAATTCGTCAATAATTAGGTAATAACTCGGATTAATTTCTTTATATACAAAATGGGGCCTGGCTGTTCCATCAATATGCACAACAGCCGGGCAATTTTCCTTCATCCATTCAGTACAATCAAGTGTTATAGTCATGAACTGGCAGGCATGTGCAGCAATTTCCACATTTTTAAAGCATTGACTTGCATACTCTGCAAGTGTAGATGGTGCAAAGGGCATGAATTCCGTACGACGCAAGCGCTTGTTTAACCAGTCGTTCACAGAGCGATCGACTGGGCTATAAAGGATCGACCGGTTTCCCAACGCGCGAGGACCGTATTCCATGCGCCCGTTGAAACGAGCAACAACTTTTCCTGCTGCAAGATATTTAGCGATTTCTACTTCCACCGCTTCGCTGCGATGATAATTTAGGTCCGTTTTTTTGAGTTCTCTTCTTATTTCTTCTGACGAATAGGACGGGCCAAGGTAAACATGTTCCATTCTTGGCGGGCTATAGACCTTGCCTTCCTTCCGAAGAAGTTCAGACATGGTGTATAAAGCAGCGCCTAGGGCTATACCATCATCTCCCATACCAGGATGAATGAATATTTTCTTGACCACAGACAACTCAGCTAATTTCTGGTTCATTCTGACATTAGCAGTCACGCCCCCAGCCAACACAAGATTCTGCTGTCTGGAAGCTTTCATGGCATTTGTGACGAACTCCAACGCAACTTCTTCGAGCCTGCGCTGAAAAGATGCTGCCAAGTCCTCTCGTCGGTGATTTTTGAAGTAAGTGGGTATTTTTTTCTCAGCCAGATATTCGGACTGAAGGGTGTAAACCAATGGGCTGCATACGATATCCAAGCCGTCGCAACGCACCAATTCACGCACTAGATCCAGGGCTGCGGTAGAATCGCCAAGAGCAGCTAGGCCGGTGATCTTGCCCGCATGGCGGCGTACGTTAAACCCGAGAATTCGAGTGATCAAGCGATAGAATTGGCCCAAGGAATGCGGCCATTGGACAACTGCCACAGGCTTTAAACCATCTGCGCCTGCAATCCATGCAGAAGTTGTATAATCACCACCAGACCCTTCGATGACCACTGCTAAGGCTTCTGTCATGCCGGAGGTATAAAACGCGGCGGCGGCATGCGATAGATGGTGATTTACATAATGAATTTTGCCCCTAAATCCTTTAAGTGCTTGGTGGATACATAGATTGGGCCACAGGTTGTAAATCAAATATGTGGGGATTCCGGTGGAGTAGACGAGGTCGAACAGGAGCCTGGGAATGCTGCGACTCTTCCATAAAGTCTGGCCCCTGGTCAACAAAATCTTCGCGAAACCTTCCCATGCATAGTACTTCAACCGGGGAGAAGGAAAAACTGAATGAACAACATAATCGATATCTTCCGGTTTATAGCCAGCAATATGAAGGCACTCATATATCGCCGAAACCGGAGGCGCGTCTTCCATTTTTTTTCTTGTGAGTCGCTCTTCGCTGACCACTGTCAGAATTCTTTCATCCTCAACCAGTGCTGCCGTATGGTCATGTGTCTCATAATTAATAGATATAATTCTGATGGTCATCTTAACCGTCTTCCCTTTAATTCGTCATGTAGTTCTAAATGCTGAAAATTCCAGAGTGAGAATTCTATCCTTTTGATTCTTTATTCGACAATTGCGGAAATCATCAATCCAGCTTTATTGTATCTGACCTCAATGACCTTGCGGCTGCAAGAATTTGCATATCGTACTAGCTTGCGGGCTGTAAAAAGCTCGGCACGAGGAGTCATTACCTGATCCATAAAAGAAGTACGAGCAGTATTACGATCGAGCCAACGACCGAATATGAGCCAAGCACCAATCTGCAAAGGAACATAATAAAAAGGATAAATTATCCAACCACTTGGGCGTGCAACATTCCAATAGAGGAAACGAAACGGCCGCGTCAGTTTATGCACAATATAATAATATGGATGATAGGCATTATATACATTTACAAACAGCCTACCGCTTTTTTTCGTTATCCTACATAATTCCCGAAATGCCTGAAGGGAGTCTTGCGTGTGGTGTATAACACCAGATGCAACAGTGTAATCAGATACCTCGTCTGGTATCGGTAGATTTAGGATATCGGCTTGAATTACTTCGAAGCCTTCCGCAGAGAGTACTCGAGCGTTTTCTGGCGCCAGATCCACACCGTGAATATGGTTCATTTCGAACCCCAGGCTCCTGTAAATTCGGAGCCAGTAACCAGCTCCACACCCTATGTCGTAAATATATCCTTTCTTATTGGCAGCCCGAACAAATTCCAAAAGGTGCGGATTCTTGCTCGCTCGCTGATCAGCGTAACAGAACTGACCAAATGGAAATTCATTATAAAGCACCTTGGCACGCTCTGTTACGTTACCCATAAGGCCCCATTAAATATAAGGTTTTTTGAAATGTAAACAATAACAACCAGCCAAACATTAAGCTATACTAATTAACACTTGTCATCAGTACTGTCCGGTTGAGCATCCGTCGTTTCTTTCAACTTATTGTCACACTCTGTGTAATGTACCCCAAAAACTGGACAGGTGATTAAGGTGTAAAATCGCTGCTGCTAAAACGAAGGAGTAAAAGGAATGAGGCAGCGAAAAAGTTACAACTCTGAGTTTAAAGCGAAGATAGCCACGGAGGCGATCAAGGGG
>CAITZA010000320.1 GCA_903896745.1 uncultured Desulfomonile sp.
GATCTTATCTGGGTTCCCAGGGCCTTAACGATACATGCTATTCGAGATTCTTAACGCGCTGGTTTGAGTGTCTCTGGAGGTTGATCGGTGCCCGAATGGAGTGGGCGAAAATCCCCCTCTTCTGGAATAGATCGCGTTTCTCAATAGCATTGCCGAAATGAGGCCGAAATTCGAGGAAACACACCTTGATTCCTCCAGTTCACGACGAGAGCGCCGTGGACTTGAGGAATCAGGGTTGGGCCTTGTCTTGTCATCCCCAACTTGATCCGTCTCCTTGTCATCCCCGACTTGATCGGGGATCCATTAATAATAGATTCCCGCTTTCGCAAGAATGACATCTAAACTTCGCATTCTATTCGCTCTTATTTTCGAGAAAGGCCACATTACAAAAAACAAATGATGCGGGATATTCCGCTGGGACGTTTCAAGATTTCCGCCTATGGCCCCGACACCACAACGAACCACCCCTCGTACCTGTAAACTACCGGGATGTTTTTGCGCCAATCCTGGAAAGACCCATGAGGTTCGGGATACATCATTTGATGGTCCCAAACCTGGAGACAGTTATATTTAAGCGATATCCAGAAATGATGATTATGCAGCCTGCGTCAAGCTCAAGGCCGAAAAATGCAATTGATTGATTTTCCAGCGTTCGTCAAATTCCCGTAAGACCGCTGTAAATCTTACGGGTACCGAAAACGGAGATTCGATATCTATCTTTTTCAAGGAAAACACATTCCCCTCAGCTATGAGATTAACTGTCGGAGGATTGAGATTGTCCAATGGCGCTGATTTTAGATCACATTCTCCCGAAAAGGTCGCCATGGTTCTGTAAACAGAGACCCTACTGCGCAAGACATGCAATTCGTTCGGGATTCTGGAATTGAATTCGGCCTCAAGGAGCTTTCTGTACTCCTCTCTGTTGGAAATCTTTGAACCGTCCAAGGCATACCCTAGAAAATTTTCGTCAAAATGAAAGTATGAAAGGGTGAGTTCGGTATTGCGCTGATTATAGGCGCTTACCACCTCTTGGATCGTCTTTTCGATTTTGTTCCTGATCTCGGCGTTCATGACTTTCTCCTGATTTTTATGAATATCAGTAAAAATGTTACGGTCTGCAGAGATCATTGAGCAATTGGCATGCCAACTCATGGATCACAAACAAATACCCTGATAAAATTGCCAGCCGAATTTATTGGAAAAGAATAAATTGAATAAGAGTTTCGACCGACAGACAGTATTTTGAATGCAAATAACTGGACTCATAGGTAAACTATCCTAGATGGGAGGAATTGGGCAGATCGCAGAGGTCTCAACATAGATTTCACGACCGGGCATGAAACGCTCCCCAAACCCCTTGTAACCTTCCCAATTCCTATCATGCACATTAACAGGACTGACGGTCAAAATACGTCACTATGGAGCATAATAAAAAACAAATGTTAACTGTCTGATTTAATGACTTCAGATAGACAGAGAGATGCCATGTACGGAGAATTTTGAAAAACCCTCTGGGTCAGGCATCATGGCTTTTCTCATTCTCGGGAAACTTTGTAATTTGATTGCAGCAAGATATATCACTTTGCGCACAGAGTTTTTAGGTTACTAATTATATCTTCAGAAAACATGACACTAACTCCTATGTTACGCATTTCTTCAATACCCTTGTCATATAGCCCGGAAATTGAGTCACGCGCCAGCACAATCCTGAAGTCACGCTCGGATGCTTCGTAAATAGAAGTCCGTGGACAGTTTGGGAAATTGCAGCCGCAAAAAACCAGGGTATTAATTTTCAATGATTCCAGATGCATCTGGAGGCTGGTCTGATAAAAGGCGCCGAATCGGGGCTTGTAAATGATCCACTCCCGGGATGCGATCTCTTGCAAAAATCCGTTGAGCAACGTTTCGGAATCAAGCTTTATGTAAGAATCGGGCAGTAGTTCTTCAACGAGTTGTGACCCTTCCGAATCCGGTGAGGCCATTGAAATCCCGGATTCAATCGCCGACTTCCTGCATATATCGACATTGCTGCCATCGGTCTTGTAGAGCCTGACCACATGAAATACAGGAAGCCCGCATTTTCTGAATTCCTGCAACAATGCCTTCATCGCAGGGATGACTTCCATGGTCCCGGGGATCTGCGCAACTGCTCCATCAAGTGTAAAATCCCTCTGGGTGTCAATTGTGACAAGAGCGGAATGCGACCACTCAGGAGCGAGGTATTTGTCATGAAGCGAATCTATAGCCTGGTTCAACATTTCCGATCCTCTTTGTTCATTGTGCTGTCAAAGGCAGAAACAAACTTACGGAATA
>CAITZA010000321.1 GCA_903896745.1 uncultured Desulfomonile sp.
AAGGCGGCGGAAGAGAAGGCAACGTCCATGGCAGGCGTTCTGGGGCGTAAGCTTGCTGGAGTTCACGAGATAATTGAGAATTTCGCCGGCGCCGACGTAGCAGCTTCACGTTATGCGCGGATGAGTCAGAATGTTGCTACCGCTCGGTCTGGCGATTTCCTCGAAGTATCCGAGCCCGAAACATTTTCACCAGGACAGATTTCCATCCAGTCCACGGTCACTGTCACTTTCCTTCTCGAATAGGCGCGCGACCAAGCGTACTGGTTTTCATTACAAAAGGCAGCCCTTTACGCAGGGCAGCGGCATACGGGATCAAACCAATTCCCTGAATTAATCGGCTGAGAGAATAACTGCCAGACACGAACTTTCGCGAAGAGCCTTCATAACTCTTCGACTCCCGCATATCGAGCATGTAAGAGTCGTAGGGTCATGGCCAATTCGGAATATCGTTCGACCATTCTCAAACCGGGAATGAACATGACGTATTCCTCGCGCCGTAATTCCAAAACAATGGCAAAGTATGCTCATGGACATGGCTTCCTCGCTTTTCTAAATCGTTTTAAAATCCAGGAAGGCAGAAATCATGTCCCTTTTTATTTTTCAACCAAAAGCGCACTTACGCGATGATCCATTTTTTTGATGCGCGACCTGGATAGCTGAGGCAACTGCGCCAGTGAGTGTCGCTCATGTCAATGTCCAGTTTTTCTGAAACATTTCTCTTGGGCTGTGGCTTATTCTGAAAACGCATTGAGGATAAGCTTAATGTTCAGTTTCAAAGGGGGGAGGTCTCGTTCAATAATGTCCCAGATTCGTTCCACCTCTATCCCTAAATAGTCGTGTACAACAACATTACGAAATGCGGAAATTTCTCTCCATGGCACTTCGGGATACCTCAGCTTAGTTTCAGATGAAATCATCTGGATTGACTCGGAAAGAGTGTGGAGGTTGCGCAAGACAGCATCCTGAGTTCTGAGATCATCCAGGAATGTTGTCCTACCATCACGAGTATACTCGAAAATGCGATCGACGCAATCCGAGATGTGTAACAGATAAAGCCGATCATCCTTCATAATGGAATTGCTTCTTGCAGCACGCTGTCTCGAATGTGCGAATGCAGCGCTCCAACTGTTACTACATGGACCCGAGTTCCCAGCAATTCTTCCAGATCGGCTATGAGTCCTCCTGGAAACCAGGGGGACGGATTCTCTCCCACATCGACAAGTATGTCGATATCGCTTGATTGACTTGCCTGACCACGGGCGACTGATCCAAACAGGCGAATATTCCGGGCCCCGTGTTTGCGAGCAATTTGCAGAATCTCTTCTTTTCTTGCCATGATTGATTCGTCAAAATCCATAAACAACCCCTAAGACCCTGCCCAAAATTTGAGCTAACGACTGCAGCCTTATGTGGATTCCTGGTACTTCGCTTCCTCAAATCAATAATTACACCAAAACGCTAACGAAGACCAGAACTAAGGTTTGTGGGCTATTATGCCTACGCCTCGTTGGTGATAGATTCTTTTTCCTAAATCAACTCTATCATCCTGATTTATCAAGAACAACGAGGTGTTATATTTGTTTTGAGCGCGATTGAGGATTCATGGCCCGTCTGCCAGGATTAACACACGATGAAGTCAGAGATGGGCGCCAGAGATTGCTTGACTCCGGTAAGATTTCAGAATCAGATTACCACAAAGTATTCCCCAACGTTCTCCCTATTAGAAAATGCCCATTCTGTGCCAAACAAATAAAATATGAGGCCATAGTAAGCAAACACTGCCACAAACACTTACAGAAATAAAAAATCAGATGAGCCCTGCCCACAAAAAACCAATACCACTGAGCAGGAAATATTTTGGGGGATTCTTGGTCTTGTGAAATCCCAGGGTATAGATTCCAGGTATTGTCAAACGGACGTGCTGCGAATCAACCCTCGCTATAAAAAGGATTACGAAAAGGAAGTTTTTCTGGGATACTTTGTCACCAGAAGAAGTAATAACCGTTAAAGATCTGACAAAATTCACCTCGGTATTAACCGGAACTCTGCAGGTGGGGGTGACTCAGGTTCATGGCATAGACTTGCGAACCTCAGAATTGAGAAAATACAGGGATCAAGCCAGGTCTCTTGCATGCAAGGCGGCGGAAGAGAAGGCAACGTCCATGGCAGGCGTTCTGGGGCGTAAGCTTGCTGGAGTTCACGAGATAATTGAGAATTTCGCCGGCGCCGACGTAGCAGCTTCACGTTATGCGCGGATGGGT
>CAITZA010000322.1 GCA_903896745.1 uncultured Desulfomonile sp.
ATGGTGCCTGAGGACGGACTCGAACCGTCACGAGGACAAGCCTCAAGGGATTTTAAGTCCCTTGTGTCTACCAATTCCACCACTCAGGCGGGAGACAATGTCATTAACGACAATTATAAATAGAAATGGTTCAACAATCAATGGTGATGATGTTCCCTGCAGTGACCGCCAGAGAGAACATAAACAATAGTGTTATCTGATTTATTGGAAATAAAAAAAGACTCATCCTCTTTTATATGAACCGCGCTGCCCTGCTCAATGATGAAATCCCCCTTGTCGGCTGAAACGTGAACAGATCCTGTAACGGGTACCAGGATTTCTTCGTGTCCCTCGCCTGGTTTTACGAGTCTGTCGGTTTCATTGGGCTTGAGAACGCCGTAAACCATATAGCAGGCGTGAGTATGAAGATCCTTCATGCCAAGGACATACTCACCACCCTGATCATTTGCCAGTTTTTCCACTTCAAAGGTTTTCATTCAATGGGCTCCTCCGGAAACCCCCAGTCGAATAGTGGTCCATCCTGTGGGCAGGATCTGTCTCCGGCCAGGATTCCCGAAAACGTACCAGCAACAACCCGGGCGCCAAAATTGACGCCAACAGTAATCTTTTCGGAATTTATCAGCAGTGTGGACGGATACTCGGGGTTATTGCCTCCTGAGAGTATCTTTCGCTGAAGTTTCAACATGGAGTCAAGATCCAGGCTCCTGAACAAATCTTCAACATCTGTCAAACCTAAATCAATTACAGAGGCCATTTACAGCTAATCCTCCGGTTTAACGCCGCAAGCGCCTGGATTTTCTTAAAACAGACAGCGATGGCGCATACTAATCGCCGTTAAATCGAGTCAGACGCCTTTTTATACGGTGTTACATTTTTCTAGATGCGCTTTACCTTTCTGTCAAGGAATTTCTTGAACTGCGACGCGATGCACGAAGTCTTAAGAAACATGCAGATTTCTCGGTTATTCTCCGATAGCGACATGGGGCTTTTTACCCAACTCGCATTTGAAAGAGGAAACTTATCTTGACAGTGCATTCAAGCAAGTTTAAGATTGTTATGCTTATAATAGCGCCGGCTAATGCGAGGAATGTTTTTTGCCATGACCGTCCTCAGGCCGGAAGTCCTCAACATTAGCTGAAAAACAATCTAGTAATCATGTAGCTTCGGGGCGACGACCCACTGAGGTTGTAGGCCGCTTCGCGAATGTTTTGAACATCGCTATATACAGGGCTTTTAGAGAAGCCTCCCGGTGGCAGCCGCATCTCCCTGAAGACCATCATTAGCAAATCACGAGGTCCGAGATGGAATTTAGTTATTATCCCGGTTGCAGCCTTAAAGGCTCCGCTCAGGAGCTTGACGAATCATTTCGCAGCGTTTCAGAAAAACTAGGAGTAGTCCTTAGGGAGATACCAGATTGGACCTGTTGTGGGGCGTCGTCGGCTCATTTCGTGGACCATTATCTGGAGGCCGCTCTTCCTGCGGGGGATTTGCTCAAGGCTGAACGCATGGGGCACGATGTGGTGGCGCCGTGCGCGGGATGCCACGTCAGGATGAAGGCCGCTTCTCAAAGAATATTCAAGGAGCCGGAACTGGCGCGTCAATTCCCGTTCCAGGGAAAAATCAAGGTGATGTCCGGAATTGAGATGTTCCATTTGGGCGAGGTCATGAAGCAGCTCAAGGAGCGCAAGGTAAAATCGCTGGAGGGCCTTAAGGTTGTGCCTTATTACGGGTGTCTGGCGGTCCGGCCGATAGAGGTTGTAGAACCCGAGGACCCTGAGAATCCCATCCAGATGGACGAAGTGCTGGAGCTTATGGGGGCTGAGGTATTGAGCTGGCCTTACAAGACCGACTGCTGCGGTGGTTCATTGGCCCTTACCCGCACAGACCTGGTGGTAAAACTTTCCCAGAAGCTTCTGGACATGGCCAGGTCCGTCGGAGCGGACGCTCTGGTTACAATGTGCCCGATGTGCCAGGCCAACCTCGATACCCGTCAGGTTGATATATCCAAGGCGGCAGGGCGCGTTTATCACATGCCGATCCTCTACCTGAGCGAGGTTATAGGTTTGGCGCTCAATGATCCCAGAGCCGGTTCATGGTTTGAGAAACATATAGTATCACCCAAGAACATGTTAGCTTCCAAAGGTTTATTATAAGCCTGTTTTCCGTATGATCCCGGGCGGCTTGCGCAGGTGTGGCTCGTTCTGAGGCGTGCCGGTGTTCCTGAACATGCCTGGGAGACTGGAAATACTTTCCGGAGAGTGCCGTGACAAACAAGAAAATTGGCGCAGTTATGACGGTTGGAGGAGGCATAGGAGGAGTACAGGCCTCTTTGGATCTTGCCGAGTCCGGTTTTCGGGTTTACCTCGTTGATGAGAAACCGTGCATCGGTGGGGTTATGGCTCAACTCGACAAAACCTTCCCGACCAATGATTGCTCAGCTTGTATTTTTTCACCGAAATTACAGACTCTTGCGCAAAACCCCAACATCGAGATTCTGGCATATAGCAAAATAGAGGGAATAGAGGGACAGGCGGGAGCGTTCACTGTGAAGGTTCGCAGGAAAGCTCGCTATGTTGACGCAGAAAAATGCACGTCCTGCGGGGCCTGCGCCCAGAAGTGCCCTACAAAGGTCGCCAACGAATACAACTTTGGACATGACCTTAGAAAAGCGATCTATAAGGATTACGCCCAGGGCATTCCGTCGGTTTACACCATCGATACAAAAACCTGCCGGGTATTTAATGGCAAGAAATGCGGGGTATGCGCCAAGGTATGCCCTGCGGGCGCGATTGATTACGAACAACAGGATGTAATCGAGGAACTGAAGGTTGGGGCCATTGTCATGGCGCCGGGCTATGAGCTGTTTAACACCGCCCACATTTCCGAATTTGGCCACGGTCGTATGCCAAATGTTGTCACCAACCTTGAAATGGAAAGAATACTCAGCGCTTCCGGGCCGTTTGGCGGAGTGGTCACGAGACCATCCGACGGAAAACATCCCCGAAAGATAGCATGGATCCAGTGCGTGGCCTCACGTGACCGGCGCAAGGGCATGCCGCATTGCAGTTCAGTATGCTGTATGGCGTCCATAAAGGAAGCCGTGATTGCGCGCGAGCATGACTCATCCATTGAACCCACAATTTTCTATATGGATATCAGAGCCTACGGCAAGGACTTTGACAAGTATTATGAAAAGGCCAGGACAGAGGGAGGCGTTCGCTTTATCAGGTCTATGGTAAGCCGTGTGGTGGAAGATCCTATCACGAGGAATCTCGAAATTACTTACCTTGACGAAGACAACCGTCTTCAGACTGAGATTTTCGACCTGGTTGTCCTCGCTGTCGGAATCAAGCCAACCGAGTCCACGCTAGAAACCTCCAGACTTTTTGACATTAAGCTGGATCCGGAAAACTTCTGTGTCACCACCACCTTTGATCCGGTTCAGACATCCCGGGAAGGGATTTTTGTCGCTGGCGCTTTTCAGGCGCCAAAGGATATTCCCCAGACCGTCATGGAAGCGTCCGCCGCAGCCGGCGTAGCTATGAGCATGCTGGTGGATGAGAGAAATACGCTTACGTCCAAGAAAGAGCTGCCACCAGAGCGCGACGTGGCAAATGAGGCGCCTCGCATCGGTGTGTTCGTCTGCCGTTGCGGCATCAACATAGCGCAAACCGTGGACGTGCCCGGTGTGGTCGAAAGAATAAGGGAACTCCCAGGCGTCGCCTACGCCGGAGAAAACCTCTTTACATGCTCGCAGGACACGCAGGTTCAGATCAAGCAGGCCATTCAGGATAATAACCTCAACAGAATCATCGTTGCTTCATGCACACCGCGGACTCACTTGCCCCTGTTCCAGGAAACAGCAAGGGAAGCGGGGTTAAACAAATATCTGGTAGAAATGGCAAACATACGTGAGCACTGCTCATGGGTTCACATGTCCGAAAAGGAACTGGCAACCGAGAAAGCCGTTGATCTGATCAGAATGGCTCTAGCTCGCACGACCAAGCTCGAACAGGTTCAGGATCAGCAACTCCCGATGGTTCCTTCCGGATTGGTTATCGGAGGTGGAGTTGCTGGAATGACAGCGGCGCTCAACCTTGCGGACCAGGGCTTTGAGGTCCATCTTCTCGAAGCTACGGATAGGCTTGGTGGCAATGCATGGAGACTTTTTGACACACTCAAAGGTGAACAGATCAGGCCATATCTTGAGAAGCTGCTGGAAAAAGTTGAAAACGAGCAACGTATCCGTGTCTATTTCAAGTCCAGGATTGAGGACGTGGCCGGATTTATCGGCGCATTCAAAACAAAGATTTCCCAGGATGGAGGGGAGAGCCAGGTAATAGACCACGGTGTGACGATAATCGCCACGGGCGCCCATGAATGGAAACCCGATGTTTATGGTTATGGGTCTGATCCAAGGATAAAGACGCAGCTTGAATTTGCCAGGGCGCTTCATGCAAGGGAGTCCTCTGTTGTAAACGCAGACACTACCGTTTTCATACAATGTGTGGGATCACGCTGTGAAGAAAGACCGTGGTGTTCCAAGGTCTGCTGCAATCACGCAGTCATGGATTCCATAGCCATCAGGGAGGCCAATCCCAAAGCGACTGTTGTCGTATTATATCGGGACATAAGGACTTTTGGATTAAACGAACCTTATTATGAAAAGGCCAGGAGGCTGGGGGTCATATTTTCCCGTTACGATGCTGACAAGCCTCCGATCGTGGAGGTTGGAGCAAAGATAAATGTTCGCTTCAGGGACAAAGTCTTTGGCACAGACGTTACATTACCGGCGGACAACCTCGTGCTTGCCGCAGCAATTATTCCCGACGAATACAACAAGGAATTATCGAGACTTTACAAGATTTCCACGAACGAGGATGGTTACTTTCTGGAAGCTCACATGAAGCTGAGGCCAGTGGACTTCGCGACTGACGGTGTTTTTCTGGCGGGTCTGGCTCATTATCCAAAACCTATTGACGAGACAATAGCCCAGGCGGTAGCAGCCGGCGCCCACGCTGCGCAGGTTCTTGCCAGAGGTTATGTTGAGGCCCCGGGAATGGTATCGGTAGTTGATTCGTTCCTGTGCAGGGGTTGCGGACGTTGCGTGGAGGTGTGTCCGTTCCATGCGCCCGAGCTTGTTGAGGTTAGCCCAGGTGTCTTTAAATCTGAAATTAACCCAGCGCTATGCAAGGGTTGTGGCGCCTGCGGTGTGGCGTGTCCTACCGGAGCGGCCGCAATACGACATTTCAAGGACTATCAGATCACGGACATGATAGATGAGGCGATTGCATAGGGCCTCAGGAAATTTTATTCGGATTTTTTTGTTGTAATAAAAATCGCTTTGATGAAGGCAGTCTTCCGTATTCTGTAAAAAACCGGAAGAAATCGGAGTTAACATGTCAGAAGAATTCGTTCCAAAAATCATAGCTTTTGCCTGTAACTGGTGTTCGTATGCAGGAGCGGACCTTGCCGGTGTTGGGAGAATGCAATACCCACCAAGCATTAGACTGATCCGCCTGATGTGCTCTGGAATGCTTGTCCCCTCATATATACTGAAAGCTTTCGAAAAAGGGGCTGATGGCGTCTTGGTCACCGGTTGACACATTGGTGAATGCCATTACCTGGAAGGTAATGAAAAGGCTCTGAAAGTTTTGGACAAAACCCGCAAGATCATGAAACTGTTAGGTATCGAAGATCAGCGTCTTCGGAAGGAATGGATTTCGGCCTCCGAGGGTTCGCGTTTTGCGGAGACGGTGCGAGATTTCACCGAAGAAGTCAGGAAACTGGGCAAGAATTCCATTGTCAGGACGGAGACAGCGGCATGAACCTACCTGAGATCATCGATCATACTCAAGCTTTTTACTGTCTTGACTGTGGTATATGCACTGGAAGCTGTCCTGTATCTAGAACTACACCGGATTTCTCACCACGCCTGATGGTCGAAAAAGCGCTCATGGATGAGGTCGAGAATCCATTCGAGGACATAAACATCTGGTCATGCCTGTCCTGCGGCCAGTGCTCTGAAAGATGCCCATCAAACATTGATTACCCCGAGTTTGTGCGGCTTGTTCGAGAAGAGGCTGTAAGGCTTGGGAAATCATCGATACCGGCTCATCGCGGCCTCTTCCAGACTGTGATGCGGCTACAGTCCATGAATGTCAGGCAAAGCAAGACAGATTGGGCTCGGGAAGCCGGAAAGGTTTCTGAAACCGGTGACACGTATTTCTTTGTGGGGTGCGCTCCATTTTTTGATGTAGAGTTCCATGACGACTGGGGATTGGACATGATGGATAGCCCCAAGGCGGCGCTCAAGCTCATGAACGCCATTGGTATCGAACCAGTGGTGCATGACGATGAACGATGCTGCGGGCACGACCTGATGTGGAACGGAGACAAGGCCAATTTTGCGAAACTTGCCCGGAAAAACGTCGATCTTATCCGGAGTCTCGGCTGCAAGAGAGTTATTTTTAGCTGTCCCGAAGGATACATGACTTTTAACAGATATTATCCTGAGGTTGTTGGTGAACTGGGCTTTGAGACTCTCCACTTTTACGAGCTTCTTGCCAGGGAAACGGTTGCAGGGAAGATTTCTTTTTCTGGGCTGGATGGAGTTTTCGCATATCATGACCCGTGCCGTCTTGGCAGACAGGCCGGAATTTTTGATGCCCCCAGACAGCTTATCCAGAGCATTCCCGGAATAAAACTGAACGAAATGGCTCACAACCGTGAAAGCGGCATCTGTTGCGGGACTAGCGCATGGATGAACTGTTCGGCTTGTTCCAAGGCCATTCAGAAGAGCCGGCTTGAGGAAGCCGTTTCGGTCGGAGCAAAAACCCTTGTGACGGCCTGTCCAAAATGTCGGGCTCATTTGAGCTGCGCTCTGCGGGACATGGAAATTGACCTCCAGATCAAGGATATAAACAGCCTGTTGGGCGAGCAATTGAATGTTTGACCGTGGGTCAGACCTCTTTTTGTTCGATAGAGCCTGAGGGCATGGTTCAGTATATTGATTAGGCTTATCATTCAGGATAACCAAACTATAAGGGTGGTGTTGTAATGGCTTCAAAGGAAGTGTTGATCATAGGTGGTGGAATAGCTGGAATGCAGGCTGCCTTGGATTTGGGGGAAATGGGTATTCAGGTCCATCTTGTTGAGAAAAACCCCAGTATTGGCGGCAAAATGGCGCAGCTCGACAAGACCTTCCCTACCAATGACTGCACTATATGAATTCTCTCGCCAAAGTTGCTGGATGTCGGTCGACATCCCAAGGTGAATGTCCTGGCATATAGTGAAATCAGGGAATTTTCGGGCCAGATAGGGGATTTCAAGGTAAAGGTCCTGAAAAAAGCCCGTTATGTTGATCCTTCAAGATGCACTGCATGTGGGGCCTGCGCTGAGAAATGTCCGACAAAAGTCCCCAATGAATTCAATTTCGGCCTGGATGACAGAAAAGCCATTTATAAGGATTACGCCCAGGGTATTCCGTCCGTCTACACGATTGATCCGAATAACTGCAAGGTCATACAGGGCGGGAAATGCGGAGTATGCGCGAAAGTGTGCCAGGCCAAGGCGGTCGATTATGAGCAAAAGGACTCAGAGGTTGAGCTTAATGTCGCCACGGTCATAGTTTCAACCGGTTATGAACTTTTTGACGCGACTCAAATCCCGGAATACGGTTACGGAAAACTTCCCAATGTCATTTCTTCCCTCGAGATGGAGCGCCTGTTGAGCGCTGGTGGACCGACAAAGGGACATTTGACAAGACCCTCCACCATTCGGTTCGAGAAGAGACTCAAAGAACTTCCGAAACTGATTAAGAAGGCTGAAAAATCCGAGGATCCGACGGAGAAGAATAAACTTGAGGAAGAGGCCAAATGGCTTGAGGAGCAGACGCATAAACACCACACAGCGACGAAGCTTGGGTTTATCCAGTGCGTTGGTTCCCGCGATTTCAGATTTCACAAATACTGTTCGAGCTACTGCTGCATGCACTCCATCAAGGAGGCAATTATTGCGAGGGAGCACGAGTCATCTACGGAATCATTCATATTTTATATGGACTTGCGCACAGTAGGCAAAGGCTTTGAGGAGTATAAGGTCAGAGGCGCGAAGGTTTCGGGTCTCAAGTACATCCGTGGCCGTATAGCAGAAATCATGCAGGATGAAGAATATAATCCGGTTGTCTATTATGAGGACACCGAACAGCGCAAGGTTGTGGGCATGTCACTTGACATGGTGATACTGGCCAACGCCTGCTCTCCGTCCAAAGGCATTTCGCAAATTTCGACGCTACTGGGAATAGAACTCGATGAGAATGGCTTTGTGAGCACCCACCCGAACAAACCTCTGGATACCAGCGTGCCCGGCATATTTACATGCGGATGCGCACAGGGTCCGATTGATATTCCGGAATCGGTGGCTCAGGCAAGCAGCGCGGCGGCTCGAGCCGCTGAGGTTGTCATGACCGGTGGATTGGCGCTGGCCGTTTAAGGGAGATTTATTTTGAAAGATACAGCTAAATCCGACGTCCGTATTGGCGTTTTTGTCTGTGACTGTGGCTCCAACATCGCGGGCTACCTGGAGATGAAGGAACTGGTTGAATATTCCAAGACCTTACCAAACGTGGTCTTTGTTCAGGAAAACCTTTATACATGTTCCGAAGGCGGAATCAACGAGATCAAACAGGCCATACCGAAGCATAACCTCAACCGTGTGGTGGTCGCATCCTGTACCCCGAGAACACATGAGCCGCTTTTCATGAGCGCCTGTGAGGAAGCCGGTCTGAATCCGTATCTTTTTGAAATGGCGAATATCAGGGACCAGTGTTCATGGGTTCACATGCGAGAGAGGGAAACAGGCACCGAACGCGCCAAAGCCCAGATCGGAATGGCAGTGGCCAAGGCCGCCAGACTTCGTGAACTTAAAAGGATTCAGCTTAATCTCTCCCATAACGCAGTGATCATAGGAGGCGGAGTCTCGGGTATGTCCGCGGCCATGGCGCTAGGAAATATGGGTTATGAAGTCGATCTGGTGGAAAAAGAAGGGAAACTCGGGGGTCTGCTCAATGATCTCAACATGATACTTCCTTCGAACGAACCCCCCGAAAGATTGCTGAACGATCTGGTCGCCCGCCTGGAAACAAACCCCAAAGTTAATATCCATCTAAACTCCATCGTCAGCAAAACCGAAGGTTACGTTGGAAATTATGTCGCCACGATCTCAAAAAATGGTGAGGAACTCAAGGTTAAGTGCGGAATCATAATAGTGGCCCTTGGCGCCAGGGTTCTGACTCCTGAAGGTTTGTACGGATACAATGGAAAGGATGTAATAACCCACCTGGAACTCGAATCACTCCTAAGGAAAGGCCCGATCCAGAGCAAGAACATTGTCATGATACAGTGTGTGGGATCGAGATGCGCCGAACGGGCCTATTGCTCGAGAATCTGTTGTATGACAGCAGTGAAGAACGCCCTGTTGATTAAGGAAGCTGATCCCACGGCGAGGATTACGGTTCTTTACAGGGATATGCAGATGTATGGAGTAGAACTCGAGGAGATGTTCCGCAAGGCCAAACAGGTTGGGGTACGATTTGTAACATTTGACCCTGAAAAGGCCCCGGTAGTGAAAGACGGCTCCGTTTCGGTATATCACCTCCGTATGGGTAAGGAAGTTTCTATTCCTTGTGAACTGGTAGTTCTATCGACTCCGTTAATAGCGCAGGAGGACGCTCCTGAAGTGTCCACAATGCTTAAGGTTCCCATCAATGAGAACGGGTTTTTCCTTGAGGGGCACGTCAAGCTCAAGCCGCTTGATTTTGCCACGGACGGTGTTTATTTGTGCGGGAATGCTCGTTATCCGTCAACAATTCGTGAGGCCATAGGCCAGGGGTTAGGGGCTGCATCCCGAGCGGCCGGCGTTTTGTCAAAGGATGCCCTGTTCACAAGTGGAATAGTAGCGGATATAAACGCCCAGACGTGTTGCGGTTGCCTGGGCTGCGTGGCGGTATGCCCCTACGGAGCAATAAACTTCTTCCCGGAAAGAGGCGTCTGTCAGGTGAACAAGGTGCTTTGCAAGGGATGCGGGGGCTGCGCTGCGACCTGCCCGTCCAGTAGCGCAAGACTGGATGGTTTCTCGAATGAGCAGATATACGCCCAGATAGAGAAAGCCCTGGCGGGTTAGTAATCTCTATAAGATGAATGAATCCGCTTTTAACACGATATATTTTTCTGTTGGTAATTGAGGAAAAGTCATGGCTGAAGAGCAGTTTGAACCTACGATAATAGGATTCCTGTGTAACTGGTGCGCTTATGCCGGAGCTGATCTGGCTGGTGTTAGCCGCCTCCAGTACCCCCCAAACATGAGAACGATCAGAACCCTATGTTCAGCGACAGTTGGCCCGCATCAAATACTCAAGGCATTCCAGAAAGGCGCTGATGGCGTCTTTGTAGGTGGCTGACACATCGGGGATTGTCATTACCTGTACGGTAATTATATGACAGTTAAAAGAATGGCTTTCATGCAAAAACTGCTGGAATTTGCAGGCGTTGATCCTGAAAGACTGGTTCTCAAATGGGTATCATCGGCTGAAGGCCCACGCTTTGCGCAGGTCGTTACGGACTTTGTGGAAAAAATACGCAAGTTGGGACCATCCCCTCTGGCTGGACGCCAAATCAACCAGCAGGAAAAACTTGCATAGAATCTTAATCATTCGGTTCGATAATCATTAGTGAGTAAGGAAATGATCGATACAGTCAAAAAACATGTTCAATCATTGTTGGATAGCGGTCAAATAACGGCTTTCCTTGGGCTTAAAGAAGAAAACGGTAATGTCTTCCCTTACCTTTTTAAATCCGTCGAGGATGTTGAGAACGGATTCAGCGTAGGGGATCTGAATGGTCCGGGCCAGGCGCGTTATCCTCTCGCAAAACTGCTAATGAGAGTCGTCAAGAGCGACGCCGAAAATACGTACGGCGCTTTGTTCAGGGGGTGTGACGAGAGAGCCTGGAATGAGTTGCTCAAATGGAATCAGGTTAACGCTCCCGAACGTGTGATCAAGGTTGGTATAGCTTGTCCTGAGGAACTTGCCCAAAAACATGAGTGTCGCAAACCCTTTCCTGACGAATTTGTCGCGGGCGACAAGACAGAACCTGTCGGCAATGTCAGCGTTCAGGAAGTCATGGAAAAAGACCTCATGGCCAGGCTAGCCTATTGGTCGGCAGAATTTGATCGATGCATCAAATGCTACGGTTGCAGGGATGTCTGTCCTGTCTGCTTCTGCAACGTGTGTACGCTTGAACAGGACTCCCTGATAAAAACCGGTGACATCCCTCCGGAAAATCCTATGTTTCACCTGACACGCGCCGTTCACATGGCGGGAAGATGTATTGACTGCAACCTGTGTACTGAGGCTTGTCCTGCGGACATTCCTCTCAGAATACTTTACAAGAAAGTGGCCGAAATCATCACCGATGAATTTGGCTATGTTACAGGAGAGTATGGAGAGAGCAAGTCTCCTTTGAACATACTAGGATCGGATCCGGGTCATACATCAGCCAATGACTGATTTATCAGCAAAGGCTCTATAATATTGGTGGTTAAACGGTTTATCGATTAAAATCCGTTTTCGGGGGTTTGTATCATGCTAAACACCGGCGATGTAGTTCTGGTAGTGGTCGATCTGCAGGAAAAACTTGCCAAGGCAATGCATTCTCTGGATGTATTATTACAGGCCTCTGAAAAGATGATAAAGGGGGCTAATATTCTGGAGATTCCGATTGTCTGGTCTGAACAGAACCCAAACGGCCTGGGGCCCACCCTTCCGCACATAGCCACATTGATGAAACCTGAACTTCGGGCCACAAAATTTAGCTTTTCCTGCTGCGGCGAACCGAATTTCATGAAAATCCTTAACTCACTGGCGCGCCGGCAAGTCTTGCTCATGGGTATCGAATCCCACGTATGCGTCTATCAAACCGGCATGGACCTCCTGAATATGGAATATGAGGTTCAGGTGGTGACTGACGCAGTTTCCTCAAGAACCCTCGAAAACAGGCTCCTTGGCATCGAGAAGCTGAAAAATGGCGGGGCAAAATTAACCAGCGCCGAAATGTCGCTGTTTGAAATGCTCAAGGCTGCCGAAGGCCCCAAATTCAAGGAAATGCTAAAAGTCGTTAAATAACGGCTGACTGGATTGTCTTTCTATTTAATAGATGACAAATTAACGCCAACCATGATATAATAATCATAACTTAATGATATATTGAGGTATGGCGTCATGAATCAGTTTACCACATTAATCATAATAACTTGCGCAACTTTTGGGGCATGCCTTGGTATTTCAGCGGCGACCATAGCGTTAGTGGTTTCTTATTTGCTAACTTGTTAGTATTTTTTGCGAAGTTGTCTCAACTTCGCAAATCATTGACCAGTCGGTAAATCTTTCCACCAAAACGCCGCTTCATTCCGAAGGACTTATCACCATTTTTTTCCCCTCTGTCCTTGAATGTCTGGAAGGTTCATACATCAGGGACAGTCTTGATCCTCTCATCCAGAATTCTCCCTGCGTTACGGCCCGTGCAAGATATGAAAACCTGTAGCTTCCATCATAGAGCTTATTCTTGAAAACCCTGACACCCTCATCCCTGAACTCGACGTAAGTTGGAACAAGGTTGCTGGAACTACTAAAATAATCATCGCCCTGTTCATTTTCGGACTGGGTATCCACCCCTTCCGTAGCGATTCTTGTATTGATGGGATACAGGCCCGCCGGAACAAAATCCTCCAGTGCCAGATATTCATAGATTTGTGGACCAGCGCCAGGTTTTTTGTTCGTGAGATTTATGTCTAGCGTTATTTTTACTATATCACCGAGTCTTATCTCTTTTTTGCCGTTAAGGTTTTCCACCGTCTTGCTAATTTCAATTCCGGATATGTCTCTGGGCATTTTGTTGTCTGTTTCGGGATAGACGATGTTGAGATTGTAATTGACCAGAGCTTTTGAGTCAGATTTTAGTGAAATCAGGTTATGGGCAAGAAGAGTTTTTGGAGATAAAGACACATGCGCTCCGACCTGTCCGAGTTTTACGGTTTTGGTTTCATTCATGCCATAACTGATGGTCACATCAGCGCCAACTTCATGAGAGACTGACTTCAGTCCATAATACTTGCTCAGAGCCATCAGGCACCAGCCAGTGTCAGCGGTAGAACTCCAGCTTCCGTCAGGCTTCAGGCCCTTGATCAGCTTTCCTGCAACGGAGTCAGCCTGGGGGGAGTGGCCCTCCAGATCCACAATGGCCATGAGCAAAGCAGCCTGTTTTCGCCAAGTTGATCCTCTCAGCCCTAATTGCGCTGAATGATCGGTTATTTTTAGGGATTTCAGTTCAGCCTTCAGTTTGGAATCTGGCAGGTAGTTGATCTTCTTTGCCGCCAGGAGTGTAAGGATCCTTGTTTCATCGTCCGCAGACGGGTATTTTTTGAAAATGGGTTCAAAATCGTTGTGTGATAACGACTTACCTTCCGCCAGGGTCAGTATGGCCCAACCTTTTATCCAATCCTGATCGTTCTCATCGGATTTTCCGGCAAATTTGAAAATGTTGTCACGAATGTATTTGAGAGCCTTCTTTACACTGTCCTGTGGAAAAACATAACCGGCCTGATGTGCTTTTTCAAGCGCATAGGTAGCGTAGACCGTTCCCCAATAGGAGGCGTAATTTTGTCCGGGCCAATATGAAAAGGCCCCTGAGGACAACTGCATTGACAGAATTTTGTCGATGCCGGATTTTATGAACCTGTCCAAATCATCCGGCCTGAGATTCGGTATGACGTTCTGGGCCGCCAGTGATTTCATGCCGACCATTGGAAAGAGGCCTGAGCTTGTCTGCTCTATGCATCCGAACGGATACGTGATGAGATAATTAAGGCTAGGAGCTAAACGAGCCCAGTTGGTTACACTCAAATCCAGAGTGGCGCTGAAAACCTTGCCGGTCAGATCGCCACTATTGATGGTCTTTACGTATTCGGGAAATACCGCTTTTATGTCTGTCTTGCCCGTGAAATCACCGGTTGTTGAGGAATTTACGGGAGAGTGTCTTGATGCGATAGGAATTTTTTTCTCTATACCATCCTGGAAGTTTCCGTCGGGAGATACCATATCTCCGGTAAAAGTGACCGTTCCTGATTCTGTTCCGGCCTCCACTTCGGCAAATACGGGCGTTGAAATGTTTGACAAAGGCGGCACATCTATTTTGTCGGTTTTAAGCTTTATCTTGAGCTCGTCTGATCCCTTTGCCTGAATCCTTACTGATCCCTGTTTCTCCGTGGCATTGCTGACGACAAGCGGGAACGTTGCTTTGTCACCAAAGCAAAGAAATCTCGGCGTAGATGGCTCCAGTGAGAACTCCTTCGAGGCCACCAGGTTTTTCTGGGCAGAAGCGAAACCACTGGATTTGTCCGCAGCCACCACATACACCCTGTATGCGGTGGTGGTATCCGGGAGTTTGAACTGAATACGCGCTTCCCCGGAATCACTCGTGATGATGGACGGATCAAAAAACGCTACAGGTCTGAAATCCTTTCTCAAGCTCGGAGTCACCAGCCCGGCGCCTACCCCACCACCGGTAACCGGTCTTGTCCCAAGAATCTTCAGAAGATCCTGCGATACCAGACCAACCCTCAGATCACCTGTGAGAACTGAAAGAGCCAGATTGAAGTCTGCCAGTGATGACAGATCAGGGGTTTTAAATCCCGTAAGCGCCAAAACCGCTTCATTAACAACACACACTGCCATTTCGCACTTTATGCCTTTACCTGTCTGATCCTGGGCACGAAATGATATCGAGGTCTCAGCCCCGGGTTTGGCCTTTAGCTCTTTAACTTCCGGCTCAATCTCAATCTTTATTTTCTTTGCGTCAGTCCGGATTGATGCATTTGCGTATCCGCTGTAAATGGATGGTATGTCAGAGTCTGCCTGATTGTAATAGACTGGGAAATTTTGCCTGCCGGAAGGCGCCATAGCCCCAACAAACACGTTTGGCCGGAAACCGTCAGTCACGGGAAAACTGAATTTTATGTTCTTGCCGTTAGCATCTACAACCATGGCTTCAATAACCCTGTCCCGCTCTATTGTGGCCAAGACTTTCCTGATTGGTTTTGGCGTATTTGAAGAAGCCTGTATGGTTTCACCGTGTTCAAAATCCTTGCGATTCAGTGAGAGTACGAGTTCACCTACGGATTTGCCAAGTCCGGGCCCCTGACTTCTCATCCAACGTTCGTAATCTTCCCAGCCGACTGAATATGTTGTCTGGCTTGCATATTGAACCTGATTGTTTTCGTAGGCCACGTTTACCATATAATCCCCGGGCTGGTTCAGTTCTACTTCAAACCTGCCTTCTCCATCCCTGGTAGTCTGAGAGCTCGAAAATGTCTTTATCCAACCTTCCTCCCATGAATCCACCATGTTTCCCTGATCATCTCTTTTCTGAAGATAAAGGTACTTCTTCTGTAACCATGTGATCTGGACTGGAGCTTGTGATACAGGATTACCATCCGAACTCAGGACTACAAATTTTTGACTCCCCATATATCCCGGTTGCACTTGTGAAGGATTTTCCGACAAGCCTATAAGGTACTTCGGTTTCGGATTGAACGTTGTCACCTCGGTTGCAGGTTCACCATCTATGTCAAGCGCCGTGACCGATACCTTTACACCGTAAACGCCTGTCAGGAGTCGGGTGTCCAGCGGGACGCGGATTACAAGATTCCCGTGTCCATCAAGATTGGATTCACCTGATTCCAAAAATCTGGAATCCGGATTTGAATTACCGAAGAAAAAACCTTCGTAACCCTTAACCTTGACTGAAGCCGGGACAAGGTCTATTTTCCATCTGACCCTGCCATTCCTGACCGGGCCTCCCGCATAGTACCGGCAACTTGCGTCTACAAGCAGTATTTCTTCATTGATGTCGAGACCAACGTATTCAGGAGCTTTCCTCTTCTCTGTTTTTACTGAAAGGGACACCAAATGACGCGGCTCTTTAAATTGCTGTAACATGAATGTTTGAGTGAACCGGCTTTTCTGGTCGGGGTTGTTCAGGAAACGGGAGTTTATCGTATATGTTCCCAATGGCATATACTGTTCGGACTGAAAATCGTCAAAACAGGAACCGAATTCATTGAGAGTCAGTTCCCTGGAGTATAGGACGTCACCTCTGGGACTAACTATTTCCGTTGTTACCTTTGAGCCCTGGGGGGCCAGAATTTGATCATTCTCATAGATTCGGGATATAAACTTGAAATGAACGATTTCGCCCGGTCTGTAAACTCCCCTTTCAGTAAACAGATAGCCTGTTTCTTTTGACACACCTTTAGTGGAATCGGCCTGCTGATTCCAAACAAAGGGTTTGATCCGGAAGTTGTCAATTTTAATAGCGCAGGAATCGTTATCCGTGGCGACTATAACCCAGCTCAAACCCGATATTTTTATTTTTCCCCTGTTACCCAGTCTGGCAGCGTCCTCATCTGAAACGTCCAGGGCTTCCTGATCTTCCTGCAGGGTGATCAATCCATTCTGATCCGTTTTACCCAAATAGTAGGTAGATTGTCCCTGGCCTCTAACCATGACTTCGACGTCCGCCAGTGGCAAACCCTCGTTAATGGATGTAACCCAGATAACGAGTGATTTTTCCGACAACTTGTAGCTTATGGACATATCCGTTATCTGGATTAGCTGAACAAACTCGGGCGTGGTGTTATTGTCCGGGTCACTAAGTTGCAATACCCAGGAGCCTCCCTGATCAGGCTGCTTGCGAAAGCTTAGAGGTAAAGAATATGGACGCGTCCTGTCTTTGGATTCAGGTGAGAAGAACGCATCAGAACTCATATCGATTTCCGACAGAAACTGCTTTTTTACCAAGTTATCAGATTTCAGTGTCTGGTAAGTTTCCCTCATCCATTCCCAAGGCTTATCGACGGGTGGGGCTCCGGCTGAAAAAAAATCAGAAATGTCCGGAATCATGACAGCGGGGACGCGGGTTAACTGAGCCCTAATGGTTGTCACACCCGAAATGACCGCCGGAAACAATTGACGGCTCCTGAGTTCAATGATGTTTCCTGTTGTCTGGCTGGAAATCTGATTTGAAATTCCGGGACCGCTGAATCCAAAGGTGTTGGCTTCCAGGACAGCTCGCCCGGAATCCAGAGGAGCGGGGGTGGTTTCCAGTGTGTAATTTTCGTTGAATTTAAAGTTTCCCGTGACTCGATACCTGCGGCTATTGTCCCTTACAAATTTTATTCCGGAGACCTTTGGAGATATTTTTACCGATTTTTCAAGATCCCTTTTTTCA
>CAITZA010000323.1 GCA_903896745.1 uncultured Desulfomonile sp.
ACTTTGGACAGGGTTATATGCGAGCTGACAGTCTACAATACAGCGCCTTGCAAATCTGTTCGGCATGTGATGCGGAAATGGCGTCCGGAAATGGCGCCACGGTTTTCACAGGCATTTCCACAGATTCCAGGGATATAAAAGACGGTGACCTGTTTGTTCCTTTAAAGGGAGACAATTTCAACGGATTCGATTATGTGATTCCGGCCCTTCAGGCCGGCGCCGGAGGCAGCCTTATAGATAGCGGCTTCTCTCAAGAATTATCAAATGACATCTCTGATCGCGTCCTGATCAGAGTTCAGGACACCCTCCGTTCCCTGACCGACCTTGCGTCAACCCACCGTAAATTATTTCCGATACCATTGGTAGCTGTCACGGGTTCCTCCGGCAAAACCACCGTCAGGGAAATGATCGCATCGATCCTGTCCCGAAAATACAGGACATTGGCCACAAAAGGTAACCTTAATAACCTCATAGGCCTGCCCATGACGATCCTGACGATTTCGCCGGAGTGCGAAGCCGCGGTAGTTGAAGCTGGAATAAACCGGATTGGTGAGATGGATATGCTTGCCAGGGCAGCCGCGCCGAATGTCGGCGTCATTTCAACCATTGGGCCTGTGCATCTCGAAGGTCTAAAGAACATAGCGACCGTGGCGAGTGAAAAATTCAGGCTTGTTATGGCCGCTTCCGACACGGGCGTCATACCGTTCGGCGTTCCGGAGCTTGAAGCGCTTCGTGAGCGATTCAGCGGAAAGCTTTTCACCTTCGGCATTGACCGCGGCGATTTCAGGGCTTCGAACATATCTATGGGGGATCGTATCCGTTTCTTGATGGAAAGCCCGTGGGGATCACGTGAAATAACGATCCTGCATCCCGGAAAACATAATATAGCCAATGCCCTGGCGGCAAGCGCGGCCTGCCTGAGTATCGGATTGAGCCTGGACGATGTGGCCACGGCTCTTGTAGAGACCGCCCCGCCTGCGTGGCGTATGGAATTCGTTCAGTTCGGCGCTGACCGGATTCTCATCAGGGACTATTACAACGCAAATCCCCAATCAATGCGGGCGGCCCTGGAAACGCTGGCGGACATTAACGGAAATCACAGTAAAATAGCCATCCTCGGTGATATGAAAGAGCTCGGCGCCGAGTCTTACTCACTCCATCATGACATCGGCAGACTTGCGGCGTCACTTAAAATTGACAGGCTAATATTCATAGGTGAGTCGGGGAGGGCTTTTGCGGACGGTTTTTTCTACGCCAAAGGCGCTTCCGGAGTCCTGAGCCTTTTTGACGACAGGGATTCGGCCTGGGAAGTCATACGAAGTGAAATAGGCGCCTATGACAGGATACTGGTCAAAGCCTCGCGGGCCATGAAAATGGAGCTTCTGGCGGGCAGAATACTGGAGGAGATATAATCAATGCTTTACCACTTGCTCTATCCACTGGGCTCAAACAGTATATTATTCAACGTATTCAAATATATATCCTTCAGGGCCATCATGGCCACTCTGACCGCCCTCATGATAAGCTTCCTGCTCGGCAAACCTCTAATTGATTACCTGAGAGAATTCCAGATCGGTCAGATGGTTCGTGACGATGGCCCCAAATCACATCTTGGAAAGAGCGGAACCCCGACCATGGGTGGTCTGCTGATTCTCTTTGCGCTGACTTTTTCATGTCTTCTATGGGCCAGACTGGACAACATTTACGTCTGGATAGTCCTCGGTGTTACGGTTGGATATGGGGCCGTAGGTTTTCTGGATGATTACCTGAAGGTAGTGCGTCGCAATCACAGGGGGTTGAGTGGAAAGCACAAGCTGGGATTACAACTCGTTATCGGTTGCGTGGTCGGGTTTGTGTTATGGCTTGATCCGGTATTCAAGACGACTTTGGCCGTCCCCTTTTTCAAGAATATTACTCCTGATCTTGGTATATGGTATGTGCCTTTTGCCGCGCTTGTCATCGCAGGGGCTTCAAACGCGGTTAACCTCACGGATGGGCTTGACGGCCTCGCTATAGGCCCGGTAATGATCTGCGGCGCCACCTATCTCATTTTTGCGTATATATCCGGACATTTAAAACTCGCACAGTATTTACAGGTCCCCTATGTGCCGGGATCTGGCGAACTCTGCGTGGTTTGCGGCGCCATGTTGGGCGCCGGTATGGGGTTTCTCTGGTACAACTCCTATCCTGCCGAAGTCTTTATGGGGGATGTCGGTTCATTATCGCTCGGCGGACTACTCGGAGCGGTCGCTGTAGTGACCAAGCACGAAATACTGCTTGCGATAGCCGGAGGAGTTTTCGTCATCGAGGCCATGTCTGTCATACTTCAGGTGGCTTCATTCAAAATGACCGGAAAGCGCATATTTAACATGGCTCCTATTCACCATCATTTCGAGCTCAAAGGATGGGCTGAACCCAAGGTTATAGTGAGATTCTGGATCATTTCCATATTTTTTGCGCTCATAGCCATGAGCACCCTAAAGCTCAGGTAATTCAAGGAGGTGTCATGATCAAGGTTTCTTTGGGTATATCGAAACAGGGGAGACGTCGAAAAGCGAGACATGGCATTGTGATCTGTGACAGGCTTCCGGGGCGTTTTCCCGATGCGGTTGAATACACACCGGCTTACAGGTCTTCGACACGTAAAAAAGCCGCCGATCAGGGTAATACCGCGCCGGATCGTCCAACCGTCTGGACATGTGTCTAGAATCCGTATTAGAGGAATATGATGAGTCAGGCAGCCACAGATGACAGACCCGTGAGCTTCTTCAGGAGCGGTTTCGGAAATGACCCGCTGCTTCTGGGGGTTACCGTAATTATTCTCGCCGTGGGGATAGTCATGGTTACCTCAGCGGGTTATATGATCGCTTCGGGTAAATTTGGCGACGGGTTTTACTATACGAAGCGTCAGGGTGTGTCAATGCTGATCGGGCTGGCTCTCATGTTCCTGTTCTCGCGGATTAATCCCCGTTTCTGGAAAGAATTCGCCGGTCCCGTGATGGCGGTAGGACTGTTGCTGTTGATTCTGGTTTTTATTCCAGGCCTTGGAGTAGAACTTGGAGGTTCCAGACGCTGGATAAAAATGCCCCTGGGCTTCTTCCTGCAGCCGTCCGAACTCATTAAATATGCGCTCATAATATTCTTCGCGCATTCCCTGGCAAAGAAAGGTGAGGGAATAAAAGCCTTCACAATAGGATTCCTGCCCCATATCCTGGTCATAGCCCTGGTAATATTGCTCGTGCTGGTTCAGCCGGATTTCGGGTCTGCCGTAATAATCACTACGGTGGGATTCCTCATGATGTTTGTGGCGGGCGTCAGGATTCAGCACCTTGCGGGATGTTGCATTCTCGCTCTGCCGTTCCTGATACAGATAGGAATCAGCGCACAGTACAGGCTTTCGCGCCTGAAGAGTTTTCTGGACCCATGGGGTGATCCGTTAAGTTCGGGTTTTCAGGTTATCCAGAGTCTGGTAGCTTTTGGTTGTGGAGGCGCTTGGGGGGCCGGAGTAGGCAAGGGCATCCAGAAACTTTTCTATCTTCCCCAGCCACAGTCGGACTTCATTTTCTCCGTAATAGGGGAAGAACTTGGTCTGATCGGGGTCATATCGGTGATCCTGCTTTTCTGCGCGCTTGTGTTCAAGGGCTTTCTCGTGTCCGTGAAGTGTCAGGACCAGTTCAACAAGCTGCTTGCCTTCGGGATAACGTCCCTCATCGGAATCCAGGCCTTTCTCAATATGGCTGTCGCAATGGGCATGCTGCCGACCAAAGGACTGCCATTGCCTTTAATATCTTTGGGAGGCACGTCGATGATAGTTAACCTGGCCGGTATTGGCATACTCCTGGCCATAAGCGGGGCTGAACGGCAGGCGGAAAAGGACGGGGCGCCATGCGACTGCTGATCGCCGGAGGAGGAACGGGCGGCCATCTGTTTCCCGCGCTTGCGGTTGCAAGAGCTTTCAAGAGTGAGCATCCCGATGGACAGGCGCTTTTTGTAGGGGTAAAAAAAGGGATAGAAGCCAGGATAATCCCCCGCACAGAATTTCCCATCCGGTTCATTCAGGCAAGCGGCATTCTTGGTAAGGGCGCCTTCAATAAAATGAAGGCGTTTACGGATATTCCGGTGGGGCTTTACCAGTCATTGGCCATAATCAGGGAATACAGGCCGGACTTCGTTCTCGGAGTTGGAGGATACGCCTCAGGCCCAACTCTAGCAGCCGCCGTGCTGCTCGGAATTACAACAGGGATTCAGGAACAGAATTCCGTCATGGGGTTGACAAACAGGTTACTATCGCATTTTGTCAATTACATCTATATTTCATGGGAGAACACTTCCCCGGTTACAGACCCGGGAAAGACACGCCTCGTCGGAAACCCCATCAGGGAAGAATTACTTTCAGCCTTGTCTCTTGAAAATACAGACAGATTCAAACTGTTAATATTCGGTGGATCGCTCGGCGCCAGAAGCGTAAATCAGGCCATGATTTCCGGAGTGGAAAGCCTTAAACCCTTTGCCGACCGTATTTCCATACGGCATCAAACCGGTGTAGGGGCTGCCGCGGAAGTCTCCAGGGCATACTCAGAAGCCGGTATTGAAGCGGAAGTAACCGAATTCATAGAAGATATAGGACCATATTACAAGTGGGCCGATCTCGTGGTCTGCAGGAGTGGCGCAGGCGCCCTGGCCGAATTGACCGCATTGGGAAAACCCGCTATCCTGATACCCTATCCGTTTGCAATCAAGAATCATCAGTTCCACAACGCCAAATCGCTTGAAGAGAACGGGGCCGCGATAATAGCGCTTGATTCGGAATTAGACTCAGGCGTGCTCCCAAAGACTATAATCCGGATGATCGGCGCGCCGGAACAGCTCGGGAAAATGGCTCAAAACGCATGGAAGCTCGGGCGTCCGCAGGCGGCCAGATCGATTGCAAGGGAAATATTGAAACTCAAAAGGAAATAAAATTGATCGGAGCGCTATTCAAACGGGTCAAGGATGTTCATTTCGTCGGCATAGGCGGAGTGGGCATGAGCGGTATTGCGGAGATATTACTGGCTCTGGGTTTTGGAGTCAGCGGGTCTGACCTTCAGGAGTCCGGCGGCGTCCAGAGGCTCAGGGATCTCGGCGCCAGGGTCTGGATCGGACACCATGCCGCGCATCTCGAAAAAGCGGATGTCGTCGTCTTTTCGTCGGCTATCAGAAATGACAACCCCGAAATAGTCGCAGCCCGCGAAAGAAGGATTCCCGTCATACCGCGAGCGGAAATGCTTGCGGAGCTCATGCGCATGCAAACCTCAATAGCAGTAGCCGGAATGCACGGCAAGACAACCACCACGTCAATGATCGCGTCGGTGTTGTCCCAGGGAGGCCTCGACCCAACCGTTGTCATCGGTGGAAAGCTCGATTCTCTCGGGAGTGGCGCCAAACTCGGGCACGGAAACCTGCTTGTGGCCGAAGCCGACGAATCTGACAAATCATTCCTCAAGCTTCACCCAACAGTAGGGATTGTGACCAATCTCGACCTTGAGCACATGGACTGCTATTCCTGTATGGATGACATCAGGGCCGCTTTTCTCGAATTTATCGATAGAATACCTTTTTATGGCTATGCCATATTATGTCTGGACGATCCGGAAGTTCAGAACATCATTCCATCCATCTCAAAGAGGATCATTACTTACGGACTAAGTTCCCAGGCGGCCTTCAGAGCCGTTAAACCACGATTTGAAGGCGGATTTTCAATTTTCAGCGTATATAGGGAGGATCAGTTCCTCGGAGAAATAAAACTCCCGATTCCCGGAGCGCATAATATTGTAAATTCACTCGCCGCCGTATCGGTAGCGGATATCTTTGATATTCCCTTCGAAACTACAAAAAAAGCTCTCGAATCCTTCCCGGGCGTTCAACGAAGATTTACGCTCAGGGGACGGGAAGCGGGCATTACCGTTATTGACGATTACGGGCATCATCCCAATGAAATCAGGGCTGTGCTCGAAGCGGCCCGACAGATTGCCGAAAAAAGAATCGCCGTGTTGTTTCAGCCCCATCGATACTCAAGAACCAAAGCCCTTTTTGATCAGTTCCTCACAGCTTTTCATGACACTGACCTGCTCTTCATCATGGATATTTATGCGGCCAGCGAAAAACCAATCGAAGGTGTTTCTGCGGAATCACTCTGTTCGGGCGTCCGTCTGAGGGGACACAAAAGAGCCATGTACACTCCGGATAGAGCTGAAATACCCGACCTGATCGCAGACGCCCTGCAAACAGGTGATATGCTCATTACCCTCGGCGCCGGCGATGTCACTAAAATGGGGCCACTGATCCTCGAGCGCCTGAAAACCAAAACATACTGAGTTGTCTTGCTGAAAGGCGCGCCATCGCGCATCGAACGGAGTGGCATAATATCGGCGCTGCTCCTTGCGTTGTAATCCTTCTCCTTTTTGTGGGCGTTATACCAGGCGTGCATGTCATCACATCGACGCCGCCCCCAGCGTTGTAATCCCCGACCTGATCGGGGATCCATGGCTCATGGGATCACTCTTTTACACGAATGACAGCCACATATCGCGTCTATAACGAAAAACAATCCCAGGGACGTATGCTTTGAAAAGCCCTACAAAAAGTAACCTATACGACATTATCGACAGAACGCTTGGCGGCAATACCTTGAGAGATTACCCGCTAAGTCGTTTCACAACCTTCAGGATCGGCGGGCCTGCCGACATCATTGCTTTCCCGCAAAACGAAAATGAAATATGCGCGGTCACCGAAATTTCCCGTAACGAACGTATTCCGTTGATTCCCTTGGGCGCCGGTTCAAATCTCCTTTTTTCCGATCACGGATACAGGGGAATCATACTCTCCCTGAACCGCATGAAACATGTTGAAATAATTGACAATAACAAAAATGAAATAAAACTTGTCGCAATGGCGGGCGCTTCTCTCCCCGGAATAATTTCGAAATTTTCAGAATTCTGCGCCGTTGGTCCCTCCCGCTTATGGGGAATTCCGGGACAACTCGGTGGCTCGATAGCCTGCAATGCGGGCGCAATGAATATTAATATCGCTGATTTAATATGTGAAATTGAACTTTTAGATCAAAACAATAAGAAAATAGTTTCAAAATTTCGCGATTTGGACTATGGATACCGTACGATGAAGTTGCCGCCCGGCGCGATTGTGACTTCCGCGACACTTGTGGCGCATAAGGGAGATGCTGATCAAGTCCTAAACGAGCTTGATATTGCGAAGAAAAAACGACGCGCCAGTCAGCCGCATGGTTTGCCGAGCGCGGGTTGTGTTTTCAGGAACCCTTCTTCTTCGAATCCTGCTGGAGCGATAATAGACCGGCTGGGAATGAAGGGAATGCGAATCGGGTCGGCTGAGGTATCCGAAAGACACGCGAACTTCATAGTAAATCGGGGCAAAGCCCGGGCCGCTGATGTCGTAAGGCTGATAGAGCTCATAAAAAAGAGGGCCTGGGATGAGCAAAGAGTCAGTCTGGAACTCGAAATCAGAATAATGGAAAGCGGAGATAGCAATTGAGAGCCGCAGCAGACCTGTCAGAAACAAGGGCGTCCGGGCCGAAGGCGACTGATCCGGTGGTGATCAGGGGCAGGAACAGGTCCATCCTGAAAGCTCTTGTTGCGTCAGGTATAACCATCAACGTCTTCCTGGCTATTGCGCTTGTCTATCTCTTTTCGAGAGGGGCGCCATACTTCAATCTCAGGAATGTCGAAGTTACGGGCAATCACAAGCTTTCGGTGACAGAGGTTATCGAGGCTGCGGAAATCGAGAGCGGAGTCAACCTGCTGACGGTTGAGCTCAATTCCATCGTAATGAGACTGAAGCGCCATCCGTGGTTACGTTCCGCTGCTGTTTACAGAAGGTTTCCGGATCAGTTGGTAATTGAGGTTGAAGAGCGAACCCCGAGAGGCGTCATGGCGGCTGACAAGCTCTATTATCTGGATGAAAACGCCGAGATTTTCACCAGACTGTTCCCGGGTGATTCTATAGACTATCCATTGTTCACCGGTTTGAAACCGAATGAAATTACAGGTAATGCTCTTGCGGTTCAGGACACCCTTCGGAACGCTTTGGGGCTTGTAGATAAACTCGATAAATTCAGCGCGGAGCTTTCGGTGAATGAACTATCGGAAATAAGGCTCAGTCTGGATGAGGGCATAACTCTCCTGACACGCTCCGGACAGTTTATCGTGCTGGGTAAGGGGAATTTCGAGTCTAAACTCACCCGTTACGGGCAGTTGAAGAAGCTTCTGGCTGACAAGGGAGAATGGCGGCACGCCCGGGTAATCAACCTGGACTTTGATGACCGGGCAATTGTGCGTTCATCGGCGGAACCGCTCCATCAGGGGTAGAATATGGCACGCAGCGAAAACATAATATGTGGTCTTGATGTTGGAACTACCAAGATTTGCGCCATCATAGGCGAAGTAAACGCTGACGGTATTATCGATATCATCGGCGTCGGGACTTCGCCTTCGCGTGGTCTGAGAAGAGGCGTGGTGGTAAACATTGATCACACGGTATCTAGCATAAAAAAGGCTGTGAATGACGCCGAACTTATGGCGGGCGTTCATGCGGAGAGCGCCTATGCCGGCATATCCGGCGGTCATATCAAGGGCATCAATTCCCACGGCGTCATAGCGATAAAAAATCGTGAAATTACAACGCATGAAGTCGCCCGTGTTATAGACGCAGCGCGCGCTGTGGCCATACCTCTGGATCGTGAGGTTATACACATCCTGCCTCAGGAATTCATGGTCGATGACCAGGAGGGTATCAAGGAGCCTATAGGCATGGCCGGCGTTCGGCTCGAAGCCAAGGTTCACATCATCACCGGAGCTGTCTCGGCCGCCCAGAATATTATTAGATGCGCTCACAGAAGCGGGCTTACAGTAAATGATCTCATCCTTCAGCAAATGGCCTCTTCCGAAGCAGTCCTCTCATCGGACGAGAAAGAACTCGGTGTCGCGCTTATCGATATTGGCGGAGGAACCACCGACATAGCGGTATTTTTTGAGGGCTCAATCCAGCACACAGCCGTAATTCCGGTGGGTGGAGATCAGTTGACGAACGACATAGCCGTCGGGCTACGAACTCCTACCGCTGAAGCCGAAAAAATCAAGAAACGATATGGCTGCGCATTGTCATCAATGGTTAACAAGGATGAAACGATCAATGTGCCGGGAGTTGGCGGAAGGCAACCGAGGGTGCTGGCCAGGTCCGTTTTGGCGGATATTACCGAGCCTCGCCTCGAGGAGATCATAAGTCTTGTGAGGCGGGAACTCGAAAAATACGGTCTGATGAACACCATAGCTTCCGGCATGGTTCTCACTGGAGGAGCGGTGGCTGTCGATGGCATGGTGGAGCTTTCCGAACAGATATTTGACATGCCTGTAAGACTTGGTTATCCCTCTGGAATTAGTGGGCTTGTGGATGTTGTCAATTCTCCGGTTTATGCCACAGGCGTCGGGCTGGTCCTGTGGGGCGCCAGAAACAAGGGACTGGATGTAAGCATGTCGTATGAATCAAATCACATGTTCAACAGGGTATTCGGACGAATGAAGCAATGGTTTGCTGAGGCCTTTTAAGGTTCAGGATCGGTTTTCTGGAAGGGCTGGTATTGATTTTAACTATAGGAGGCGCCGGCAGATGCTGGATTTTGAATTTGAACCAAACCGTAATGCCGTCATAAAGGTAATAGGGGTCGGCGGTGGTGGCGGAAACGCCGTCAATAATATGATTCGCGCAGGTCTGAGCGGGGTTGACTTTCTGTCGGCCAACACCGATTCACAGGCGCTGGAAAATAATCTGGCCAATATCAAATTGCAGATTGGCGCTCAACAGACGCGCGGTCTGGGCGCCGGAGCGGACCCCGAAGTTGGCAGAATAGCCGCCAACGAAGACTACGACGGCATAAGGGACGCTCTCGAAGGCGCTGATATGGTCTTCATAACCACTGGCCTTGGTGGGGGAACCGGCACCGGAGCCGCCCCAATCATTGCCAGAATCGCAAGACAGGAAATCGGCGCCCTTACCGTCGCCGTCGTCACAAAACCCTTCCTGTTCGAAGGCAAAAGAAGGCAAAAACAGGCGGAAGAAGGAATCGAACAGCTTCGACGAGAAGTTGACACGCTCATAATCATACCTAATCAGAAACTGCTCGCACTCAAGAAAGACATCTCATTTGTCGATGCTTTCAGAAAAGCCGACGATGTGCTCCTGCAGGGTGTGCGAGGAATTTCAGACCTTGTCACGGTCAACGGTTTGATAAACCTGGACTTTGCCGATGTAAAAACAATCATGTCGGAAAAGGGTGTGGCGCTTATGGGAACAGGCTCAGCCATCGGAGACGGTCG
>CAITZA010000324.1 GCA_903896745.1 uncultured Desulfomonile sp.
GAGGCGCGCGATCGTTCGATTGAAGCCGGTGATGTTGAGCAGTTCAAGGCTGTTTCAGGCAGGGGAGCAAAGGCAAGGAGCAAAGGCGTCGATCTCTGTGTAGGCGCTGCGGCCTTTATGGAATACGAGGGTATAAACATCGATGAGTTGAGATCAGAGGCCGGAGTTGAGGCGGAACTAGGCAGAACCTGCGTTTTCGTGGCTGCTGACGGTAAGCTCGTTGGCTTGATCTCAATTTCCGATACGCCACGAGATGAGGCCCGTGAAGCAATCATCGAGCTTAAATCGATGGGTCTGAAGGTTGGGATGATTACCGGCGATAATCGTCAGACGGCAAAAGCGACGGCTGACCTGATTGGGCTGGATTATGTCCTTTCTGAGGTTTTACCCGGAGCCAAGGCCGACGAGATCAGGCGACTCCAGTCGGAAAGACGTGTTGTGGCAATGGTTGGAGACGGAATAAATGATGCGCCGGCGCTGAGCGCGGCGGATGTCGGTATTGCCATCGGCGCAGGCGCTGACATTGCAATGGAGGCGTCAGACATCACGCTGATGAAGAGCGACGTACGACTCGTGGCGTCTGCGATAAAACTCTCCCTGAAGACCATGCGTGTCATCAGGCAAAACCTTTTCTGGGCTTTTTTTTACAATGTCATTGGGATACCGATAGCGGCGGGGGTGTTGTATCCGTCTTTCGGGATATTGCTTAATCCGGTTTTTGCGGCCGCGGCCATGGCGCTCAGTTCAGTTTCCGTGGTAACGAATTCGCTCAGGCTGCGTTGGGCGTTGAGTCGATAATAAGCGCCGGTATCATAATTATTTTAATGTGTTAATGATATGAATCCATATATTTTAATTTCAGACGTTCAACCGTTTCCATATCGGCGTGAAACGGATTTTGGGGAGGAGTTGGGCAGGTTTTGATGGAATGCTTTTGTTCGAATGGAGTTGACTGGAGCTTCATGTTGAATGCCTTGATCATGAGCGGCTCCAGATTAACCGCATCCAGGATATTGTAGGCCAGCAATGTTTCCAGCGCCTTGTGGTTTTTGTTCCTGATGTAATCCTGCCAGAGCAGAACGGCAAAATATCCGTCGAGTCCGTCCAGTTCTTCCCTGTCAATACCTAGCTGCTTTTCACAGCCTTTCAGGCCGCCTCTGTATCCGAGGCTGTGCAAAAGGTATCGCAAGTCAATGTGGGCCTGATCCATAGGGACTCCCAGCAGCCTTCGAATTACCGGCAGATCAAAACACTTGCCGTTGTATGTCACAAGGAGTCTGTATTTGTCCATGTCATGAGCGAAGCGCCCCAAATTGTGTCCCCTGATATAATAACTGATGTTGACCCCATCGAAGACCGAAATGGTTGTTATTTCCTCCTGACTACCGGACATGCCTGAAGTTTCGATATCCAGATATGCGACACAATGCCTGAAGTCCGCAAAAACCCTCCATGCTTCCGTAACAGAGAGCGTGTTTGTAAAGAATCCGGGGTTGTTTCTCTGGAGCTGCTCGAGGGACTTTTCCACGCCAGTGACCAGGGATCTGGTAATCAAGGCGACCGGGGATTTTCCGGTGGGTTCAATGACGTCTTTCCAGCCCAAGACCCCCGAATCCCAGAGCCGTTTCTCGGATTTATGGCCTATGCCTTTGATATGACAGAATGTATTACTAAGCATCATGTCTTTTCTTTGAGAACAATTTAGACAGGTGTAGTTCTATTTCTCCGCAAGCACACCAACAAAAAATCTGAAGAAATAATTTATTGAGTCTTTTGGTTTTAGTTCGGCATTCTTCATCATTTCTGTCAATTGAGAACAGCTATAGGTTTTCCCAATCCAGTTTCCAGCGGAGGTATCTTCGATAAATTTCTGGAATCCGAGTGGCCCGTAGAGGTTTGGAACGCCGACGAAAACAGCCCCACCCTGTCTGGTGACCCGTTCCATTTCACAAATCGCGTCGTCGGGGGAATCCAGATGTTCAATGGTGCTGCTGTTCCATGAGATTTCGATGCAACCGTTGCGGAATGGGAGATTCTTTAGATCAGCCACGACGAGACAGAGTTGCGGGTCTCTTTTTCTTGCCTGGCAAAGCGCTTCGTGATCTATATCTATCGCCACAGCCAGTTCGACTCTAGGATCGCATGAAAATAATGACGATGCATAGGCCGGCCCCGAGCCCGCTTCAAGAACGATGAGGCGTGAACTGTTTTTAGCGCCTAGCAGGTATGTGACAAGCTTCCTGTTAAGGTTTCTGCGTAAAGAATCGAATAATTCGTAAATGAATGTGCCCGGAGCTCCGAGCTGCCAAGCCTTGTTTTCCATTTTCACTGAACCTTTTCCAGAATCATCATAATAGAGCTTCCGAAAGGTAAATCAGCTTTCCGCATAATTTTGCCCTCGAGCCTTACGGTTTGGAATAAAATTTCGTCAATGACCGGATTCATTGGCTTTATCTCTGACACAGGCCTGTCAGGCGAAGGTTTTCTGAAATGGGGCAGCAACAGGCGATACGCCGCCACCAGTGGTAACATGGAAGCAAAAACATGTGTTGAGCGTATGACACGCACGGGTTGTTGAGCGGCCATGGCCTTGAGTTTCCTGATACTATATCGACGGGAAGCTCCGACAGCCTTATGGTGTTCTTCCGACATGAGCCAGTCATAGGCTGGAACTACAAGTATCATAAATCCCTTAGGTTTAAGAACTCTGCACAGTTCGGCAAAAGCGCCGGCTTCATCAACCGCGTCACATTCCAGCAGGTCTATGGAAACAACAGCGTCAAAGTATCCTGATTTGAACGGGATGTCATTAACCGAGGCGAGACAGACCCTGTCGAGATTCCTCCTCGGCCAGAAAGGAGAAGCGGCTGATGCAATGTCGAAGCCGAAACCTTCGGGGGCCACGCTCTCCTGAACCATCTGAAGGTTTCGACCCGTTCCACAACCGGCGTCAAGAATCCTGGACTCACGGGATAGGCCCAGAGTCTTCAGGGTATCAATCATGATTGAATGAAGCCCGCGAAACCACCAATAGGAGGTTTCGTGATGATACAGCGTTTCGTATTCGTAGGATTCCACTATTCAAACCGACAAATCAGAGTATGGGTA
>CAITZA010000325.1 GCA_903896745.1 uncultured Desulfomonile sp.
CAATCGGAACCCTGTGGAACTCTTGAACCGGTTGCCAGGAAATTCTTCTCTCAAAGAGTGATTCATCGCATACGGCCACGACGGATTTTTTTGAGACAAGGGTTTCGGTCGGTTAGTCCTCCTCAAACTCCGCATTCCGGAACTTCAATGTGTTGCAATTCTCCCTGACGGCCCGCTGTGTATTTTCGTCAAAGCCTTCCCTGTCAGAAGCCTCGATTTCGAGGGTAACCTTGACTTCCGCATGATATTTTGTCTTGAGCAATGCGACTATCTCATTCGCTATATTTGACGCTTCCAGGCCCATCTTTTCGGGCTGGAGGTCAACGGTAGCGTAAAATCGTTTCATGGTTGAAGATTTCCTGGTTTCAGGAGGCGTAGGGTCTACTATTGTGCCTCGGTCGGTTGATGAGGAACCTGTCCCGCCAGGGACGCCAATTAGAGGTGTTACAGGGGACACAAGTTCAGCAAGTTTTTGTCTGGCAACCTCAGGTTTAACGATTAGGCATTCCGGATTGCATGACACAATGTCATTTATTTTTAACTGGTTGTATATTTCCCCATCCTTAGAGACGGCAAGTCCGAAGAGCCCTTCCTGCACACCCCTGTTGACGCAATCCTGCAGGGTATTGGCATTCTGAAGACGAGGCAGGTAATTGTAGCGGCCAAAATCCTCCCACAAGCGCCTCACGGTCATATCATTTACCCCATCCTGAGCCCAATGCCATGAGTTCAATGTTGTGACGAGATGACCTGGAGCCCATTGTGATATTAGCTCCTCGTTGTCCTTGAGGACATTCATTATGTTTTGGCCAAGAGTCGCTGTGGAGGCTGAAAGATGTCGTTCCTGCCAAATAATGTCGGTGAGTCCGCCCCGGGGCTTTATTTCCTGTATCGGAATCAGTAACCATTTATAAGTCTCACGAATGATGGCGATGAGTTTCTTTTCGGAATTGTCCCTGCTGGCTGTCGCCTCACGAATCTGGCTCTGGTCAAGATTCAATATGTCCTTGTCATCCAGAATGGAACCCCAGGCCAGGTAACGTCTGCACTCATCGTAAAGGGTAGGCTTCATATCCTCATCACACGCCAGAAAGATGAGCCTGTTCCTGTATTGACGAGGCTGATTACCCCTTTTATCGAGTGTTTCACGAGCCATAGCCATTGCGCCGGTATTCTTGCCGTCACGTCTGTGCGAACCTATCGGCTCAATGACCACAAGTCTTAATTCAGTGTCGTCGGGGATGTCAGCATTATCTGTAAACACATGGGTTCCCGTGAACGTATTGGGCTTAAGCGCAGTTTTAATCCTGGCGTCCAGTTCAGAAAACATCCTGTATTGCTCGACCCGTTGTGAGCGTTCTTCCATCTCGCGGCGCAGGTTTGGTCTCGTGTCGAACCAGTACCTGCCCTTGCCGGTATATAAATGGTGCAACTGATCGGACATCCTTTTGAGGGCGTCGTCGTAAATCCCTGGGGATTGACCTGCCTGAGCGCATCCAAGTCTGATGTTCTGTTCGCCGATACCCCTGACTGTCTGGCTTGCGACACTGGGAGCGCTACCAAGGAAGACGGTTCTTGCAACCCTTCTGCAAGCCTGGAAAGCGCCTAGCCGCGTATTCTTGTCATCGAGAACCGCCGGCATGGCTTTGGGGGCGTCAACCTCACGCTCGACAATCGGTTCCCAGCCCGCCGGGAGATAACGTATAAGCTCATTTGAAATCTGCGGGTCATATAACGGTATTGAACCGGGAGTTATCATGGAATCCTGATTGTTGTCAGTCCAGAGACGGTGAATGACCAGGGCCATCAGTCTCAAGACGCCGCGAGTGCGCTGGAACCTCTCCAGAGATGACCAATCATTATACAACCGGTCAAATACTTCGGGGTGTATGGGATAGGCGTCCTTGAGCCGTTCGAAATAGCTGTGTTCTCTTGTCTCCGGAGGGAAATCACTTGCGTTGTTGGCGTAAAGCGCAAAGAACTGACTGCATACCTCGTCACGGGCCTGTTCATTCCTTATTCCGCTGAAAAGGCGGCGGCGCACTATTTCAAAGCTCTCTTCAGTCGCTACGGGCTTCCATATAGCCTCAAGCCTGCCAAAAATCTTTTCAATGCTCTCCAGAGCAAACTTACCCCGCGCTCCTCCCAGTTCTATGAGGGATTCAGGCAGGGAAGCGAGTATTGTTACGGGCGCTGTTGTGTTTGCCGCCTCGGTCAGCGCCTGCATGAACGACACATTAGATTCAAACGTGCCGCCCGGATATGACTTGTTCTCCTCGAATTGCCTCAAATATGCCACTGTCTCATCCATGAGGATTACACAGGGCGCATATCTCTCGAAAAGTTGAGCCAGCGCAATTTTACCCGGTGATGAGCCTGACAAATCCGACTCCGCTATCATGCCGTAGCCTTCAGCGCCGCCGAGCATCCATGCGAGTTCACCCCACATCGTGTTGATGGTTATGCCATCACGTTTCCTTGGAGCGGCCGGCCCAAGGGCGTGTCCATCCAGCACCGCCACGTTTGCCTTGGGAAGCTCATTTACTCCAGCTTCATCAAGGATGTTCGGAATCCCACAGAGGTCTTTGGTGGATGTCAGTCCCCTTGCAAGATGGTAGGCTGCGAGCATGGCGTGGGTCTTGCCACCGCCAAAAGCTGTTTTCAGTTGAATGACCGGATCGCCGCCCTTGCCTGAAAGTCGCCTGATGACGCTGCGCAATAGTAATCTCATACCCTCTGTTATGAACGTGCGCTCGAAAAACTGTTTTGCGTCCTGATATTCCGGGGTCGCTATCCCGGCGGATACCTTGCTCAAGTCCGCTGCGAATTCCGCTTCCTGGAAGTTGCCCAGAAGTATGTCTTCATGAGGTGTCACAATTGTTCGCCAGGGTACGCTGTGCATGGTCTACCTCGATTATTTGATTAG
>CAITZA010000326.1 GCA_903896745.1 uncultured Desulfomonile sp.
AGCGTGGTCATGACCCTGCGCCTGTAAGAAGCCGGATTTCCCGTTGAATAATCTTTTTCCAGTCTGGTAGCCAGTCCGGCAAACAACGGACTCATGCTCGGGTGAGTATTTGCGGTCTCCAACTGTCGGCCTACCACTTCACGGAATTTGTTGCCGCTATCGCCAAGACGCCTCAGGGCAGGGTAGATGCAATAAGTGAACCCTATGTTCTGCATTCTCGGATAGTTCCACAAGGACTCGAGAAAGAAGGATCGCAAATATACAGACCTGTTAACCCCTTGCATGGAGGAATTTATTGATTGGCGAAACCTCACCATTGGACATTAAACCAACTGATCAATTGTGTCAATGACATGAAAGTTCCAACTATATCAAAAAGTTTAATAAATTAACCATGCGATCGAAAGCCCTTTCGACAGAAAATCGCGCCCGTCCATCATTTCCTTCTAAAATTCCACGGCGCTTCCGGATTCTTCTGCGACCAGATCCCAACACGCCTTTCACGCGCATCCTTTTCCAGTGACTCCAATTCGGGTTCATTCGCCGCAAAAAACCTGTAATGCCACGCCAGTCCATTCCCGACCAACTCCAGGTTCAGACATTCGGCCCCAACGTATACCCACGCCACAATACGACCATATTTGTCCGTGTCTACCGGCCTGACCTCAACCTGCCTGCCAAATACCCTCGCCGAGGTAAAACTCTTTGCCTTCTGATAAAAAGGTTGCTCACGCTCAGGGCAGTCTATACCATAAAGCCTGATTTTCTCTTTCCTGTTACCGTTCAGAACACTTATGGTGTCTCCGTCATAAATCCCGACAACCTTGCCAGTCCACGCTAACACGTCCGAACTGACCAAGTGAAGAATGACAACGAGGAAAAAACAGGTCCTGGTTTTCAGCTCTACCTCTATTGTTGAAAATATCCAGCATTCTAATCTGAGAACCTCAAACTCACAAGTCTTAAAATGCCTCGTCCGCACGGATCAGAGATAACATGATAAATTAATCATAACATATTGTTTATTATTATAAATACACTGAAATAAATTGACTCGCAATGCATTGTTCTGGTATAAACACTTAAAATAAATAAGTTATGCAAAATGTCAATTATGAAATTATTTAAAACTAGGTATCTATTTGTATTAATAAGTCTATATATGTTACTGGGTGGTTGCGCGTCAAGGTCCTACATAGCCCAGAGTAATGTGGCCAAGTCTTATCAGATAAATGGCAAGACGTATCATACGATGAAAACTGTAAATGTGGGGCATGAACAAAAGGGTGTGGCGTCTTGGTATGGGCCGGGATTTCATGGAAAGAAAACGGCGTCCGGTGAGAAATACGACATGTTTGACTATACCGCCGCGCACAGTTCTTTACCGCTTGACACAGTGGTCAGGGTAAAGAATCTGAAAACAGACAAAGAGGTCGTATTGCGTATAAACGACAGAGGCCCGTTTGTGGGAGACCGTGTTCTGGATGTTTCGTTGACAGCGGCGCGGGAACTCGGCATGATCGGTCCTGGAACAGCGCCGATAAATCTGAAGGTTATCAAACCCGGCGAGACGAGGCTAACCTCGAAATCATCAGGAAACCGGCTCGCCAAAGCTGAAGACAAGACGCCTAAACCCTTTTTTTCAACAAAGAGACTGTGGCTATTGGCGTGGGGTAAGGACTAGGGTTTTGTGGACAAGCCCGATTCAATCTACTATTCTCACCTTTATTAATAGAACTGTTTAGGCCAATTGGTTTTTGCAAAATGACTATTACGGTTATAGGCGGAGGTCTTGCGGGATGTGAGGCCGCCTGGGTGGTTTCATCCTTTGGTTTGAGGGTCAAACTGATAGAGATGAAGCCCGTGAAATATTCTCCGGCTCATAAGTCTGCCGATCTTGCGGAGCTCGTTTGTTCCAACTCTTTGCGGTCATCTGACCTTTCGTCGGCAGTGGGGTTGCTCAAGGAGGAGCTCCGGATACTGGGTTCGATTGTGGTCAGGTCGGCTGACCTCACCGCGGTTCCTGCGGGTAGGGCGCTCGCGGTTGACAGGGAACTTTTTGCGAAATCAGTCAGCAGGTTCATACAGGAAAACGGTTTGATAAGCGTTGAGCGCAGGGAGGTCACAGCTATACCGCACCCGGATGACGGTCCTGTGATTGTGGCAACAGGTCCGCTAACCTCCGAAGGTCTGGCTAATAGCATATCAGACCTGATTGGAGAAACCGGCCTGTCTTTTTATGACGCTATCGCTCCGATTGTCACCGCTGACAGCCTGGACATGACGCGTTTGTTCAGGGCCTCGAGGTATGAGGATGGAGAGGGGGCCTATCTGAATGCGCCAATGGATGAGCAAACATATCTGGGTTTCGTAGATGAGATAATAAGGGCCAAGAAAGTCAATCCCCACCCTTTTGAAGACATTCAGCATTTTGAGGGGTGTTTGCCGATTGAAGAACTTGCTCGGAGGGGGCCTCAAACGCTAAGTTTTGGGCCAATGAAGCCCGTAGGGCTAATAGATCCAAAAACAGGCAGGAGACCGTATGCGGTTGTTCAGCTTCGCGCCGAGAATACGCGGGGATCGCTTTACAATCTCGTAGGGTTTCAGACGAAGATGACCTATGCTGAGCAGCAGAGAATCTTCCGAATGATTCCTGGATTGGAAAACGCGGATTTTGAGCGTCTTGGGTCGGTTCATCGGAACACGTATATTGACGCTCCGAATGCGCTTGATGAATTTTCCAGACTGATCAAGGCGCCGCATGTATTTTTTGCCGGGCAGATCACAGGAGTTGAAGGCTATGTGGAGTCTACCGCGTCAGGTTTTGTTGTTGGCATGTATGCGGCTCTTCTCTCAAAGGGCGTTCACCCGATCATCCCTGAATCAAATACGGCGATTGGCGCTTTGATCAAACATACACGCGACAAGCCCCTCAAAAAGTACGAGCCCATGAATGTTAACTACGGCATGATGGATGAAGTATCTGTTCGGTCAAAGAAGCATAAAAAGGAACTCAGGGCGAAAATTGGCCTTGAATCGATTGGCTCGTTGAAAATCAGACTGGACGAACTGCGTGAACAACTCCGGTAATTGAGGCGGAATCATGGAACTACCCGGAAGAAAGATCTATACGGTATCGGAACTCACCGAACAAATCAGGTCTTTACTGGAATCCAACTATTCTTCGGTCTGGATCAGGGGAGAAATATCCAATTACAGGAAGGCGCCTTCGGGTCACGCTTACTTTACACTAAAGGATGACGCCTCCCAGATCAGATGCGCGATGTTCAAGATTCACAGCCGTTTCATCAAGTTCAGGATTGATGACGGACTGCAGGTGATAGCGTGGGGCAGGGTGAGCGTTTACAGTCCACGCGGCGAATATCAAGTGATAATAGACACCTTGGAGCCGGACGGTCTCGGAAGTCTCATGCTGTCATTTGAACAGCTCAAGATGAAGCTGGCTGCTGAGGGGCTTTTCGATCAAAGCCGCAAACGCGCTGTTCCAAAATTCCCTCATACGGTCGGAGTGGTTACATCCGCTTCGGGCGCGGCTGTAAGGGACATTATCAAAACAATACACCGAAGGGCCCCCCACATAAATGTTATTGTCAGCCCGGCCCTTGTGCAGGGCGACAAGGCGCCTCAGGAAATTGTGAGCTCGCTGCGAAGGCTTTCTTCGCTTCCTGAGGTTGACGTGATAATTGTCGGACGTGGTGGAGGTTCTGTGGAGGACCTTTGGGCATTCAACGCAGAAGACGTTGTCAGGGAAGTGGCTTGCTGCGGCAAGCCTGTTGTCAGCGCAGTCGGACATGAAACGGATTTCACCCTCACTGATTTTGCGGCTGACCTGCGGGCGTCAACTCCGACAGCGGCCGCTGAACTGCTGGCGCCGGATGTGGCCGAGCTAAAAATAGCTGTCCAGGCGTTGTTCGTCAGATTGAAGAACTCCCTGTTCGGCAGCCTGGAAAGACGTTCTTCGGCGTTAGATGAATGGTTCAGGCGATTGTACGATCCCAGACGCGCTGTTCTGCTCAAGCGACAGCAACTCGACGACATTGTGATACGACTCAAAAACGCGATGCGTAGAAACCTCGAAGGCAAGACCAACAGTTTTGACGAGTTGAGGAAAAGACTCAGAATTGAACTACTCAAACGGAAACTGGGCGTATGCTCTGACGAGACGCAGGCTCTTACATCACGTTTATCCAGATCAGTTCGCGCCCGTCTGGCAGAGGCTAGAACCAACCTTAATGCTCTGGCCGGCAAGATTGATAACCTGAGTCCCCTTAAGGTTCTTGCCAGAGGATATTC
>CAITZA010000327.1 GCA_903896745.1 uncultured Desulfomonile sp.
GTTACGGTCGCTCAGATTCAATTGCTCGACAAATTCGCAGGCGTCTCTCACAGAAAGCGCTGTCAGTTGATGAATCGGCATTCCAGCCACGAAAACATGTCTGGCTTCCTTTTTGAGACGGGCCCCAGAGCAGGTGGGGCATGGTATCGAACTCATGTATCTGTTCAATTCCTCCCCAATGTCCTCACTATCGGTTTCAAGACGCCTCCTCTCAAGATTCGGAATTACGCCCTCGAAAGGTTTCCGAAAATAATGCCTGCGTCCGTCTCGTTCATAATAGAAGTCTATTTCCTCATCCCGAGAGCCATACAGGACAACGTCCTGAACTTTGGCGGGCAATTCACCAAATGGAGTCTTGACGTCGAAGTCATATTTTTTCGCCAGAGCTTCAATTGTCTGGTAGAAAAATACGGAGTTGCGTTTCTCCCATGGGGCTATTGCGCCCTGAGTCAGGGATAGGGTCTGATTTGGAACGATCAGGTCCGGGTCAAATCGTATCTGAACCCCAAGGCCGCCACAGGATTCACAGGCGCCAAAAGGATTATTGAACGAAAACAGCCTTGGGGATATTTCACCAAAAGAAACCCCATGTTCCGGGCAGGCAAGATTCTCACTGAACAAACGAACCGTGCCCGCAAGATCCTCAATCAGCACAACTCCCTGTCCAAGCTTCGTCGCTATCTCCAGAGAGTCCGCAAGTCTCTTGTCGATACCTTTTCTAACGACCAGGCGATCTACAATCACTTCAATAGTATGTTTCTTCTTCTTGTCGAGCCTGATTTCGTCGGTTAGTTCAACTAGCGCCCCATCGATTTTGGCCCTCGCAAATCCATCGCGGATGAGTCGCTGGATTTCAGTCCTGAATTCACCCTTCCTGCCGGAAACGAGTGGCGCCAGCACATGAATCCTGCTTGACTCAGGCATTCCCATGACCTCATCAACTATCTGCTGGATTGTCATGGAGGTTATCGGGCGACCGCATTCCCAACAATAAGGAGTGCCCACACGCGCGTAAAGCAATCGAAGATAGTCATATATTTCAGTGACCGTCCCGACTGTAGACCGGGGATTTTTTGAGGTGGTTTTCTGCTCGATACTGATAGCCGGAGAGAGTCCTTCTATCAAATCCACATCCGGTTTGTCCATCATCTCGAGGAATTGGCGCGCGTATGCTGACAAGGACTCAACGTAACGTCTCTGACCCTCCGCGTAGATCGTGTCAAATGCCAGCGTGGATTTTCCGGACCCGGATAGTCCAGTAATTACAACCAGTTTATCTCGCGGGATGTTTAGGTCTATGTTCTTCAGGTTGTGCTCACGCGCTCCCCTTATGATTATTTCGGTTGCTCCCATTGATTAAGAAATATCTCCATTTATTTTATTTATTATTAAAAAATTAACGAACTAATTTTGTAAGTTATTGTCATTAAGTAATGTTAAATACTAACATAAGGCCTTGAAAACGGGCGGCGCCAGTCTATCCGCGCAAAATGTCACAGTTTTTCCTATTTCTTCAATATAATATATAAAAACTGTGAACTATTTGTTGACTAACGTCTGGGGACGTGTTATCTGCCGTCTTGTTTCCGGGAGTGGCTAGATCGGACCCTCTCGGGTTTCACTTTTCCAGTAGGAGGTATGGATATGTTGTTTCCTTTTTCCGATGCGGCTGCTGGAGTACCCGAACCTCCCGGTGACTTCGATAGCAACTATCGTCACTTAAAGCAACTTATCAACAAAGCGATTAAAAGTGGCGTTCCTATTGAAGACTTAAAGTTAATTCCCAAGTCGTCTTCAACAAGGAAACCAGCGACTCTCTCCAAGGACGATCTGCTCAGACTTCTACAACTTATCAGAAGTATAAAGTCTCGCTGTCAGACTTTACTCGAAGCTCCGGTGCCAGAGGAACTTGTCCGGGACATTTTGGCCAAAGAGTCTTCGCAGCGTCTTCCATGGGAAACAGAAGCCCTCGAAAAAGCGGAAAAATGGCGTAGCGACCTGGTTAGGGCGCGAACGTTAGTTCGAGCGGAGTTAAACCATCATCTCAAGACGGAATTTTTCCATAATATTTGATCTTATGGAATCAATAGGTCCTACTAACCGTCTCAGGATTTCAAGGGCTTCTATTGGGCGTAGCCTTGGCCGATAAAATAATTTGTCGAGTCAGGGCGCGCCGCTAAAAACATGCCTGATAGTCCCAAAGTCTTTTCTGAAAAAAATGCGGGCCGGGTCCAAATCTGCCACAAGTAGCTTCCAACGTTTAGCCAGCCTGCCGGTTTGCCGCACGAACCTCTCGTCATTATTCCGGATAGCTGTCAAAAAGCCGTCCCCATTTGGATGTTTTCTTGAAAGCGTCCATCTGGGGTTTAGCCTTGAGTGGCCAGTAAATGAAATCATGATAGAAGAAAGACCCGAAAACGAAGAGATAAACCAACGGTGTCCGGAAAAACAGTTTTTGAAGAGATCTTAGAGGTCCAAACCAGATAAAATTTCCAACCGCCGACGCGGCGTTGTTTCCAACAGTGAAACACCAGTTTTCACGCCCGGGGTCTTCACCAACTACTTCTATTTCATCGACCTTTCCAGAGCCAAGCCCAGATTCATGCGCAATCCGGATGTATTCCAGGCTCATCGGATCAAATCCCATCATCCTGGCCGCTACCGCGTCAATGGCGACACAATCTCCGGACGCAAGCATCAGGTCTTTGTCATACGGCGTCATCGTTCTCGGTCCAGGGCCACACCCACATACTGTTCCATCCATTACTGTGAAGATTCCGGAATGAATTTCTTTCTGGATATCGAGCAGGTCGTTGAGCGTTTCATGAATGACGGAGTGGGTATAATGTCTGCGGGTGTTGAGAAGGCCACCAAAGGCATTCTTCATGGAACCCGTCGTGCCGGTGTATATGTGACATTTCACCGTTGGGAGATGAATCACGTTTTTTCCGATAAAATATTCCGGTATCCTGATACCTTCGGGAAATATCTGGTCAAGAGTCCGCATCCTCGCTTTTGGCCTGTATTTTACCCATTTGATGTCCCCCTCCCTGAAATTGTACAAAACAGGGACCTCATATTTTTTAAAAATGGGCACATATTTATTGAACTTCTCACCCTTAAACGCGTTGGTGACCACCGTCTCGTTCTGAACGCAGACTATATCCTTGTAACCGCTATCCTTAAGGGCAAGTATTACTCCTTCCAGTTGCCACGGCGTCGTATTGGCGCTCAGAAACGGAAAATGCCACGAAATATTGTCCTTCAGGATGACAGTTGATGATGGATCCAGAAAATCTGAAAAACGTGCGTCTTTCATGCATGTGTAAGTATCTTCAATCACGGTTTCCGGTCTGGTTCTTGTTACCGCCACAAGTGATCTAGGGTTCATAATGATCTCATCCGGATGATAGTTTTTTGAATGCCGAATAATAATACTGACGGGTCCAAATCGCAACCGCTCTGAAGGCAATGTGACTGCACGGCTGAAATTTTTTCCGTTACCCCTTGACAGCCATGGCTCAAAGCGGTAATAAATATATTTCCTGAACGGGCCGTTAGCTCAACTGGTAGAGCAACTGACTCTTAATCAGTAGGTTTGGGGTTCGAGCCCCCGACGGCCCACCACGTAAACACTAGCCAAGATGCTTATCTTGGCTTTTTTATTGCCTCGTCCTGCTTATGCCTTGAAGCATTTTGCGCAGGAAATGCTTTTCTGATTACTAAAAAGCGAACAAATATTTCAGGAACCTCACCCAATATCCTAGTTTCTCACAACTTTACTAAATTATAACCACTTTTTTCTGCCAAATCAGACATGGAGAGTAAACAAGGGGCCGCCACACCAAAAAATGAGGTGCGGTCCAGGCTTTCCAACTAATCCCGCACGTCTGGGTGAATCGTCTCTGAAATCAAACGGACCAATATTCTTTGCAGTTCAGCGTCTCAATCCCCTCTGATCGGGGATCCATGATTTGTAGATTCCGTTTCCAGGGGAATGGCACGGGCCTTGTTGGCGCCAGATCCTTACACAAAGCGGTTCTGGCGGGGTTTTTTGACGAGCGATTGATTCCGGACACCGCTGGTAATAAAATGTAAGGTATATCCGGGTAGCTATCCGTTTAGTCCGATTGGCGCAATTCATACCGCATTTTTTTCTGAGGAAGGGGGTGGAGCGGTAACATTTGTCTGCAGGTCGCAGTTAGTTTCATGTTTGACAATGTTCAGCAAGAACCATAGGTAGAAGCAATGAGGGGGCGCATTGAACAAATCGTTCGACGGGTTTCATTCAGACAGAAATTCATGGAATACTTTCCGGAGAAATATCGAGCAAGAGGCGCTTCGCACTGTCCTTTCCATGATGACAGAAGCCCTTCATTCCAGCTCGATGATCACCACGGATATTGCCACGCCGGCTGTGTGCCGTCGTCCATGTCAGGAAGGTTCAGTGTTATCGATCTACACCGGAAAAAATATAACACCACACTGCCAGGAGCTCTTGAAGACCTTGAACGCATGTGTGGCCTTGCTGGAGATTCCGGAAAGGGAAACATGAGAAAGTTTGTGCAATCATATCCTTATCGGGATGAGCAGGGGGAGGTGCTGTATGAAAAGGTTCGTTATGAGCCGAAAAGCTTTTCGTGGCGCAGAAAGACGGGCCCAAACGAATATAACTACAGCCTTGGCAGTGTCCGGAGGGTGCTTTACAATCTGCCGGAGATAGTCGCTAGCGATGCTGGTGAGCTGATTCTATTTGTGGAGGGCGAAAAGGATGTGGAGGCTCTTCGCAATCTTGGGTACATTGCAACCACGTCGGGATCGGCTCAGGGTTGGAATTACATGGTCAGGAGCTTTGGAGTTCACTTGCCACTGAGCGGTCGTCGAGTGTGGGTGATAGCGGACAAGGACAAACCTGGCCGGGCGCTTGCCGCCCAAGTGGCTGAAACCCTTACCGGGATTTGCTCCGAAGTCAAGGCGCTCGAATTGCCCGGGGATGATGTGAAAGACTCTTCCGATCTGATAGAGGTCTTCGGCAAGGACGCTGTCTTCATCCTGGATGAGACCGGGAACAAGGCGCCTGTTTATGTTACGCCATCAGTCACAGTCAGGAAAACTGCCGCGTCCGGGGATGAAAAGCGGTCTGCGGAGCGAAAGAGCAGGTTCCGGCTCCTGGACGAGATGCTGGCGGGCTGGGATTTTTTTTTCGACCAGTTTGGCGAATTGTGGGTATCAATCCAGAAAGGCGGACATTACCAGAACATCTTTGTAAATTCGGAAAAATTCAGGGATCATGTTAGGGCCAATTACAAATCCATAACTGGTGATGGTCTGTCCAGGGATACGATCGAGCAGGTAATCGGAGCAAAGCGAGGCGCTCTTGATCATGTATTACCGGTTCGGCGCATCGAATACAGAATTATCCGGGATGACGCTGATCATTCAATCATAGTGGATAGCGGCCGGGACGACTGGTCTGTGATCAGGATAAGACCTGACTGCTATGCCATTGAACACATCCAGGTCAACCCCTTCAGGCGTGATCCGCAATGCCGGCCTTACGATGTTGACGAGAGCCCTGTTTCATGCGTATGGGAAGAGCTTTTTGATGTAATACCGGCAAGGGAGCAGAATTCCCGTGGCCTGATAAAGATGTGGATGGCGCTGGCGATGATACCGGACATATCTAAGCCCGGGATGATAATCAACGGGCCACCGGGAGCTGGTAAATCCTTCAGCGCACAGACTATCAGGCAGATCGTCGATCCATGCGCCAATCCGCTGCAAGGGTTGCCAAAAGACATTGAAAACCTCAAACTTGCGCTATTCAAAAACCATATTCCGAATTTTGACAACCTCAACAGGCTTGACACAGACCAGAGCGACTGCCTGTGTCAGGCCGTAACCGGAATTTCATATGAAAAGAGAAAGCTTCACACCGATTCTGACACGGTTTGCTGGCATCTGAGGAGACAGTGGATACTGACGGGGGTAAATGTGCCCGGATCAATGGCCGATTTCCTGTCTAGATCGTTTATTGTTGAACTCAGCCCGATAGAACCACACTCGCGCAAGGACGTCAGGGAACTGGAATCGAGACTGGATTCGATCAAGGCGGGAATTCAGGCGAAGCTCTTCGAATGCGCTAGTGATGGTCTCAGGAATTATGAGGAGGTAAAAAGCTCCGGCCTTCACAGGCTTGCCGACGCCCATCGATACTGTCTGGCAATGTCGGGCCCACTAGAGCTTTCACATGACGAGATAAACGATCTCTGGGCGCTGAACAGGCAGGCTCAGGTCAAAGAAACCATAGACAATGATGTGGTAGCCCAGGTCATACTGGATTTTACGATACAGGAAAGGACCTGGGAAGGGTCTCCAGCCGAACTGTTCCAGGCCCTGACCAATTTTTCCGATGCGACAAACCAGCCGTGGAGGAAATTCTGGCCCACAACTCCTGGTAACCTTACCAAGAGAATCAACTACATTATGGAATCTCTCAGGATGAACGGGGTCTACATCTCGGATCTGAGGACGCAGATGCAACGTCTAAAAAGGTTGTCCTACAACCCGGAACCAATTCAGGTAGATCTTCTTAACAGGAACTGAAATGGGGGAGGCGATAGAAAACCGATATATATCGCCTCCCGATATTGCCAGTCGCGGCAGGCAATGACAGCGCAAAAAAGCTGCTGTCATGTGTAACATGCTGAAATACCAATGAATGACAGCATGACAGCAAAAATGCCTGCAAAACTTATCCAAAAATACATCTATATACTGGGGACATCCCTGGCCTTGTCCTGTCATCCCCGACTCTGTCCCGTCCTCCCTGGCCTTGTATTGTCATCCCCGACCTTGTCCTGTCATCCCCGACCTTGTCCTGTCACACCGGACTTTGTCCTGTCATCCCCGACTTGATCGGGGATCCATGATTTCTTGATTCCCACATTCGCTGGAATGACAAGTAACCCCGATATACCGTCATGAATTCTAAAAATATGGCAGCGCCTCGCGCTGTCCCAGTAGAGCCGGCCTCCGTGCCGGCTGATTAATTCCATGATCAGACCGGCTGATTAATTGTACGAATAAAGCAGAGTCATTATTAATATAATCTATTCCATTATATTAATAATATAACTTAACTGAATGAAACGATAATACAACATCAACATATATTAAGTAATTAATAAACAATAATATACCTAAAAATTAATGATATTATCTTATAAAGATTATGAGTCTATTTCCGCATTATATCGAATCATCGGTTTAATGTTAA
>CAITZA010000328.1 GCA_903896745.1 uncultured Desulfomonile sp.
AGGACAATTCAGGTAAATCTTCGGGCTTGTTTAAGCGCAAGGCGCATTCACCATATACTCGGTATAGTGAGTGATCTTGCGTTTTTTTATTGCGTCGTTGTCAATTACCGGAGGAACACGGATGGAGGAACCCGTATTTGAGCTTGCAAATCGTTGGAAGCGCTTTTGGGGGCATGTGATTGATATTTCCCTTGCGGCGTCAATTCTGGTTTTGATTCTGTTTCTTTCTGGATCGCTTAAAGAGGTAATGGCTCAACAGCGTAACGGATTAAACGCGCAAGTCACGTTTTGGACAGGCGTAGGCATGTGTATATATTTGGTGTTAAACGTATATTTTTGGGGGACGAGGGGTCAAAGTATCGGCAAGATGGTTATGGGCACGAGGATCGTGGACAAAGACGGGAACATCCCTTCTCTGGCGACAACGGTGGCTGTTCGCTATCTTGCAGTGCAGATATTTTTTCCGATTCCATTTGCCGGGAACCTAATTTTTCTGGCGGACTCTCTTTTCATTGTTAGAAAGGATCACAGATGCTTACACGACCACCTTGCCGGCACGTATGTAATCGACATAAAACTGGCTGCGATCACAGAAAAAGTAAGAAGGGCCAGGTGGGTTGCGGAGAATAACGGGTGGAATCCAGAGATAGCGGTAGACATTGTCTCAAAGGACTTTTCGCGTCAGGGAATTGAGATCAAATACCAGATTAGCGCAGAGGATTTTCGGAGATATTGTTCGCAACTTCTTGATATGGAAATTTTGTCTAAGAGTGAACATGAGACTCTTACGAGTCTGGATTGTGATTAGGTAATCGACACAATGGGGGTTTCATGGGACCGGGATCATTCGAGTTAGAGGAGTCACTCATCGAGCGGGGAGTCATAGGCGCACCGACACGAGATGGTCCGAGTCATGAGGGTTTTATTCCTCGCGGACTTCTTCTGCAGTGGCACATAACCGACGCCTGCAACCTGAGGTGTTCCCATTGTTACCAAGAGTCCTATTCGGAAACAGATTCGATGCCGTATGAGCTTATGAAGGAATCACTGGCGCAATATCTCGGAATTTTGAGTGAATGGGGTATTCGTGGTCACATAAATTTTACCGGAGGAGAACCTCTCCTGGAGGGAAGTTTCTTCAATTTACTTGAAAGAGTCTATGACAACAGTGAGCAGCTAGGTTTTGCTGTTTTGACCAACGGGACCTTGTTGGACAGATACAACGTCGATCAACTAAAAAAATTAGGTTGCAGGTTTGTTCAGGTGTCTCTGGAGGGTGGTAGGAGCGCACATGACTCAATCAGGGGACCCGGAAGCTTCGATAAAACAATATGGGGGTTGGGGCTTCTCAGAAAGGCCGGCATCCCCACGATGGTGTCATTCACGTCTCACAGAAGCAATGCCGGTTATTTTTCAGAAGTCGCCGAGATATGTCGTAAGAACCGCGTTGATGTGCTTTGGTCAGACCGCCTGGTACCCTTAGGAGCTGGAAAAGCCTTCGGCGCCAGCCTTATGCGACCCTCAGAGGTTAAGACTTTCTTTGATGAGCTGTATAGAGTCCGGGAGAGTTTTATAAAGAAATGGTTCAATAACACGGAGATTCGGCTTCATAGAGCCCTTCATTTTCTGACCTTGCTTGAACACGGCGAGAAGGGCGCGAAGCCCTACAAATGCAGCGCTGGCCGGTCATTGCTGACTCTGATGCCTTCGGGGCTCGTGCTGCCTTGTCGAAGGATGCCTATAGTAGTCGGGGATATTG
>CAITZA010000329.1 GCA_903896745.1 uncultured Desulfomonile sp.
CCCAAGGGAATGGCTGAAGAAACGGCAATTTTTCGGATGCCGACATTCAAGGACCCGTTGCAGATAAGAGTCGGTTTTGTTTCCAAGGATGATTCTGGACAGGAATTCAATCTGACCAATCAGTCGGTTCTCAAATCCGGAGATAAGGTAGGAATTTCATTTCAACCCAATTCCGACTGTTACGTCTATATCTTCTGGTGGGATTCCGCAGGACAGGTCGGCAGGCTATTTCCCAATCCTAAACTTACAGAGGGAAGCGGAGAAGTTAAGGCTGGGCAAACGTACTGGTTGCCCTCCAGACAGGGAAAGCATTGGTATGTTTTGGATAATCACCCGGGGACTGAAACAATTTATTTTATAGCAAGCCGACAGAGGAATCAACAAATAGAAAGTCTTTATGACGAACTTAATAAACTCTGCGCATCCGCTAAGTCTGGGAAAGCGATTGAGCAAGTGAGCGGCGAACTTGAACGACAGTTCAACATCATGGGGATTGCAGACTATGTAATACCTGACAGGCCTTCACGAGCGCCTGAAAAGTTGCTGGAGGCTATGGAGAATCAAATCAGGGTGGTTGGGGCCGACGCATATTATTCAATAAAATTCCAGCACATTGCGCGGTAATCAAGCTGTAGCGGCCTGATTCTAAAGGCAGGAAGTTCAATCCGGAATCGTCTTGCATGATTGCCCGACTGACAAGAGCCAGACAATCTTTTCCAAAACGTAGTAATTCCTGCAATATGAATGGACAGGATCTTTAGCGGACAACCGCACACATATCGCAGGAGGCATTGAATGTTTTTTAAAATTGTCTGTAAGAATCACATGTATCGAACGAATATTTATCGCAGAGGATACTGCAGGTATTAGAAAATCGGCTACATACCAGGAGGGGTTGTGAAGGGTTCAGCAAAATTGATTGTCTTTGTCGGTATGGTGGCGCTGACTCTGACTCTTGTCACGATCCAGTCTCATGGGCAGGATTCAGGAGTCACGAAGGACTGGAAGGATATCTATATTCTTCCTACAAATCCAAATCCCCAGAGCAACATAAGGTTGACACTGACTGCGGACAAGCAGGTCGCCAAACCTGGGGATGATCTCACCCTAACTTTCTCAGCGGACAGGGAGTGCTATCTTACCCTGATGGATCTGGGCACATCCGGTCGTATCATAAGGCTTTGGCCGAACGATTATTCGGCTAGGGATAATCGTATAGAAGCGAATGCTTCGAGGAGCTTCCCTGGTCCGGGTGACAATTTCAAGTTCAGGATCGGAGGACCCGATGGGATGGAGCGTCTCATAGCATACGCCACCTCGGAAAGGGGGAAGATACTGTCAGAGCAGGAATTTCAGCAACTTCAGAACACTGGATTTCAGCAATACATTGGAGGCGCCAAGGACCTTGCCTCCCAGTTCCAGAAGGCTGCCGAATCACTTGCCAATAACATAAGCTGGGGAACAGCGCAGGTAAATATTCGCATAGGTTCAGGGTCCCCACCTGCCGCCGAAACTCCTGCCCCGTCCAAACTGCATCTGCTGGCAGTAGGAGCGGACACTGGTGGTCTGAAGTTCTGCAAGCGCGACGTTCAGAGGATTGCTGATACGTTACGCATAAAGAGCGGTCTGCAGGAATCCAATACGAGGTTGCTACTTGGCGCTGACGCTTCCTATCAGAGTTTCAATTCCGGGATCCAGTGGCTTGCTTCGGTAACCCAACCCGAAGACACAGCGGTCATTTATTTTAGCGGGCATGGTAGCTCCATCCCTGACCGGCAACCGATAGACGAGCCGGACGGCAGGGACGAATTGATTGTTCTTTATCCCGGCGCCCAAAAGGGAATGTCCACCGAGGCAATGATCAACCAGAAAATACTGGTTGTGGATGATGAAATTAATTCGCTTGTCAAAAAGATCCCGGCTCGAAAAAAGATTCTCATCGTAGATTCATGCCATAGCGGGACAGTCAGCAAGGAAATGGGGTTGCAGGTGGAAGACCTGGTATCGAGATATCAACCCCTGGTTGATCCGGTTACCGGTCAGGAAGACTGGAGTCTCGGGCAGAAAGCGGCTTCTCCTAATTATGGTAATGATAATGAGGGATTGCTTGCCGCCTGCATGGACAATGAATCGTCTTATGAAAGCAAGTCCTTTGAAGGCGGGGTTTTTACGTACTATCTTATCGAGGCGATCAATCAGGGAAGCGTTGATCTTGAACAGGCTTTCAACAAGGCCAAGGAGAGTGTGGCTCGCTGGGTCCGTGAGCGTAGCAAACCCGGCAAACCGGTGTCGCAAACCCCGAGCCTGACAGACCCGCACGGCCTGTCAAAAACTATTCGATTTTCACGGTAATATGTATTCCCGAAAGGAGCTCAAGAGATGTCGAGTTTTAGAAAGATAATGTTCCTGATTTTTATTGCAATAACGACATGGGCGATGTCTCTGCCAACCCAGACTGTGGCCGCGACAAATGTCAGGGATATTGTGGCGCAGGCCGAAGCCATTCAAAACGACAACCCGGATTTCAAGCTGGAAATTTGGCCTGATCGATCAGAAGGCAAATACAAATCCGGCGAATTGGTAACATTCTCGTTCAAGGCTAACAAGGATTGTTACATAAATATCATAGACATAGGAACCAGTGGAAAGGTTAGAATCATCTACCCTAATCAATGGCATAAATCCAACCGGATAGAAAAGGGCAAGACCTACAAACTCCCTCAGGAAAATTCCAAATTCTCATTTCAGGTTGCGCCTCCTGCTGGAGAAAACTATGTAAAGGCTATCGCTACCCTGGACAAGCTGGAAATTCTGAAGCCTGGGAGCCTCGATACCCAGGGCGCATTTGCGGAAGTAAAGGACCCCGGGATGGCAATACGTGATATCGGGGTTACGCTGGACAAAATGGGTGGCAAGAAATGGGCGGAGGCTGACACGAAAATAATCATCGAAGCCCCTGCAAAAGAAGAGGCTGTTGCGACCTCAGAGAGCCTTAAGCCGGCGCCTGACGAAAAACCGCTCATGCCAGAAAAATCTGCCGCCCCTGCCCAGACTTCTGCCAAAACGGCCAAGGATATTGTTGAGGTGGCTTCTTCAATCGAAAACCCCAACAAGGATTTTGGGCTCAAACTCTCTATAGTCAATGACAAGACATCGTTTGCAGTGGGCGACGAGATCAGGTTCACCTTTTCGGCGGAACGCGACTGTTATGTCACCCTACTGGACATAGGAACGAGTGGCAAGGTTCACAAGCTTTTCCCAAACAAATGGCATGAATCCAACAAGGTGGAAAAAGGAAAGTCCTATGCTATTCCTCCGGATGGGGCTGATTTTGTCTTCAAGGTTCACGGACCGGCTGGAAAAGAATATGTAAAGGCTATTGCCACGCTCAAACCTGTCGAAAAGCTGGAAGGCGCCGTAGCGATTTCTAAAGGCGCTTTCAGTGAGATCCGGGACGCCGGCGTGGTGTTAAAGGATATAGGAATGGAGCTTGCCCAGCAGGATACAAAAACGTGGGCCGAGACTACCATATCCTTCGATATTACAGACGTAAAAACGTCTTCGGAAAAACCGATGTCCCTGAAATTGTGGAGTGAGAAGAAAGTCTACAGCCCGGGTGAAAAAATTGTATTCTTTTTTGAGTCAGATCGTGACTGTAACCTTACCCTAATCGATATCGGCAGCAGCGGAAAGGTTCACATGATATTCCCGAACAAGTATCAGACGGACAATGCCGTTAAAGCCAATACAAAATATGAGATTCCAAAGGGAACCAATCCTGAATTTGTTTACAAAGTACTGTCTCCCGCGGGGCAGGATACTATCAAGGCAATCTGCACGACAAAATCCGCTTCCGCCATTTCAACAGCGACGTCTCATGACAGGGAGGACTTTCCGCTCCTGGGAATTCGAGACGAAGTGCTAAAAGATATAGCGGTTCAGCTCAACAAGCTTGACCAGCAAAGCTATGCCCAGGTGGATTACACAATAGAAATAAGATAGCCATGCGGGAGGTCAAACTGCCATGAAACATTATCGGATATTTGGATTTTTGTTGGTCACATCCTTTCTTCTCGTGTCTGCCTGCATGGTATTCGCTGAAACGGAAGAGGAATATCTCAGGCTTCGCGAGCAGGAGGAGTCATCAGCCATGGTTCCCAAAGGACTTGGCGCCAAATCCCGAAGCGACATTATCTCCAAGGATGTTATCATAGAACAGCTTACCCAGACGCAACCCCCGGGTCAGGCGCCTTCAGTCAGTTTCTCCAGCGAGCTGATACTCTTTGATTTTGGGTCTGCAAGGTTGAGGGAAACCTGTTATCCCCAGCTCACACAGATAGTCCTGGCCATTAATGACCCAAAACTTAACTCGGTCCCCGTATTTTTTGTTGATGGCCATACTTGCGCTATCGGTTCGGATGAAAACAACTGTCGTCTTTCCTGGCGCAGGGCTGAAAGCGTGGTGGCGTTTTTGACAAGCGCTGGGGTTCCATCTCACAGGCTGGTTCCTAGAGGTTTTGGCGAACACTGTCCCATAGCTTCAAATGATGATGAGTATGGGCGAAGGACTAACCGACGGGTTGTGCTAAAGAGCGGGAGCGTAATAGTTCCTGAAGACCAGTATCGACAATGCCCCAGAAACTGACAGCGGTTACCCTGCCCAAGTCATGCGTGAGTTGGGCAGGGACAGTCGCGAATTGGGCAACAGGAGGCATCAATAATGACTAGAAAGATATTCCCGTTAATTCTGGCGCTCTTCATGACCGGGCTTGCGTCACAAGCCTCAACGGTCAATGCGTTTACCATTCAGGAGCTTTTCAGTCTCGCCGACCAGATTCAAAACAGTAAACCCGGAATCCGTTTCGAAATAAGGGCTGACAAGTCCGTATATCAGGTGGGTGATCCGGTCGTTTTCAGTTTCAAGTCGGATAAGGATTGCTACCTCGTGTTGATTGACATAGGAACCAGTGGCAGAACTGTAATCCTTTTTCCAAACAGGTGGCATCCGGATAACAGGATTGAAAAGGACAAAACGTATCGAATCCCGCCGCCGGGAAGTGAATACGGATACAGGGTAGAAGGGCCCGCCGGAGTCGAACGAGTCAAGGCCATTGCCAGCCTCGAACCGACCCTCTCACAGATCGGATCGCTTCAGAACGAACTCAGGCCACCAACTCAGGCCCCTCCGGTAAATGTTCAGGCCGTGGCCCA
>CAITZA010000330.1 GCA_903896745.1 uncultured Desulfomonile sp.
AGGTGTGCCATTCTTCTAATGAATCAAATGACTTGCACTATATGGTGTCTCGTCTTGTCAACGCCCTTCCGGAATCGTTGACTATTCTGGATGGTATTTATACCAACGAATGCGGGCCGGGATTCGATGGAAAAATGAGAAGAAGCGATTTGATCGTAACGTCAAGGGACGTGTTTGCCGCAGACAAGGTTGGCGCAGCGTTACTTGGGTTCTCCCCCTCGGATGTTCCATATCTGGCGCATGCCGCTGAAGGTTTTGACAGACCTGTGGATTTTTCCGACCTGGAAGTTCATGGCGGCAGCATAGATGACTTTCATCTGAACCTGCGGCATGAGTTCGAATACGATCATGAAAAAAAACTGCCCATGTTCATGTCAAAAAGAGGAATCGAAGGGTTGTCCGTTCCCAAACCTGATTCAACCCTATGCACCTACTGTTTCACCCTGACAGGCCTCATTCTTGGTTCAATAATGAAGGCATGGGATGGGGCGCCTTGGGACAGGGTGGAACTCCTGACAGGCAAAATCATGAAGCCTGCCCCAGGAATGAACAAGACCATCCTGCTAGGCAAATGTATGTGCAAGTTGAACGCCGATCATCCTGACATCAGGCAGGTTGTTCCTGTCAATTCATGTCCTCCGTCAAAAAATGCGATTATTGATGCGCTCGTTCGCGCTGGCATTCCTATAGACCCGGATATGATTCAGTATCCTCAAAATGCGCCTTCATTACTTTACAGAAAATATTCCGGTAATCCTGAATTTGACGAATCATTCTTCCGGATTGTTCCGAATTGATGACAACCGGATTCAAAGTCGCTGAACGGATCCTGACCCAAAAAAATCAATGCCTTGTCAATGACTGGTGTTGCTAAACCCCATGTCGCGTCGTTCAGACCATCATTATATTTTGACGCCGAACATGCCGTGCGATTTTTGGGGTTAGGTGTCCTATTTTACCCCAATTTGCCCTCCAAATACTGTCTCCGGCAATTTTACATTAATTCAAATGGTTAGGCAGAAAACCCTGTTCTGCCATGCATCCCCCGGGAAGATTTTTACCTCCATTGCTTGCGATTAATCGGTGTATTGCCCCCTTGGTGGCATCCATGCTTCACTGACATCACTGCGTGATCAGCGGGTAACTATGCATTAAGCGTAAGGTTCTGCCATTCGGTGGTTCGAGGAATGTCATAAGGTACAATGATTGCAAAGTCCGTAAACTATTCGGGTAGGTTTTTTTCGACGGGTTTATCCTCGGTAAGTGGCTCTAATTTTTTTTGCGGGGTGGGTTCTCCGGTTCTCATCCCGGCTCGTACAGGACTGAGACGAAACATGAATCAGGCAGTCCTTCCAGAAAAATCTAAAGTGAAAGGGGGCTGGTACGACTAATTCCTTTGGACGAAGGAGCCGATTCACAGAAAAAGCTTCATGGCCAGAATTTTCTCACTCTCTCTAGAGACAATCACAAAAGAGATGAAGAAGGAGTTATTGATGGCAGACTACAAGTACGAGCCAACTAAATGGCACGATATGAAAAAGCCGGTTGATGGCGGCAGATCAACTTATCAGGCTAAGAGCTGGAATCCGCCCAAGAAGCAATGGGGTCCCTATACATCTAGTGGCTCAGCCCCCGTATGGTTCTCGGAAGCAAACGCTACAAACTGGACTGAGTCCATGATTTGCAAGACCAAGGACCTTTTTTACGAAGCAAAACTAAATGAATGCTTTGATAAAGGCGATGAAGTAGCCATAAAAATCCACTACGGAGAATGGAACCGAACCGCGGTTTTACGTCCCGAATACATCGCCGCAATCGTAGAGGAAGTCAGGGCATGTGGTGGTCATCCGTATGTTGTTAATGATACAACCCTGTCGTACCATACCTTCAACAACATGGCCATATCCCAGTATCAGCTTGAAGGGGCTGCACGCCACGGCTATACCGACGCCACGTTCGGCTGCCCGGTAATCATAGCTGATGGTTACTCAGGAGAGGATGATTACAGGATAGAGATACCCGAAGGGCTCATACTGAAGGAAACCTACGTCGGAAGGGCTATCGCCGAAGCTGACTCCATGATCGTAATAGGCCATTCCAGAGGACATGCGATCACCATGTATGGTGGCGTTCTCAAACAACTTGGCATCGGCTGTCAATCGAAGCGTGGGAAATACATGACCCACCTGGCGCATTGGGGCGATCCTCATGACGCAATCGGCTGGCCAAAATTCACCGACCAGTGCCCCGGAAAAGCCTGCAAGTTTCACAAGATGTGCGATGACTCATGTCCCCGACAGGCCCATCACGTTACCGATCACGGCAAGGTCTTTTATCCCGAGCGTTGCAGACTTTGTTATTCCTGCCAGGTTACCTGTATCTTCTCTGGTATGACGGGAATCACGTTTGAAGAAAGCTATTTCCCGAATGCGATGATTGCCCACGCCGATGCGGCTCTAGGCGCCCTCAAGTGCTTTGAGAAAGGCAAGGTAGGCTTCATAAACTGCGCAATCGACGTTGTGCCTGAGTGTGACTGCTTCCCGTGGGCTGGTTTGGCCATATGCCCCGATGTTGGTATTTTTGCCAGCAAGGATCTCGTAGCCATTGAAGAAGCCACCCTGGACGCTATCGACAAGGCGCCCATCATTCCCGGTTCCGTTGCTGAAGAAAAGGGTTGCAAACCCGGTGATGACAAATTCAAGATGTGCATCGGTTTCAGCCCCAGAATAACATTCGCTGCAGCAGAAAAAATCGGACTTGGAACCCGTAACTACACTCTCAACAACTACGAGCCCATTCTCACTCCCGAAAACGCTGCCAAATGGCAGGTGCGAAGCCACAAACCTGTCACAGTGCGTCTAAGGGATGTTTTTGCAA
>CAITZA010000331.1 GCA_903896745.1 uncultured Desulfomonile sp.
CATGGTAATATCTTTTTTTACTTCCATGGGTGGGATTTCAGGGGCATTCCTGATTTTACCCTTCCAAATGAGCGTTCTTGGTTTTACCAGTCCTGCAGTAACGCCGACCAATCTGGTTTTTAACATCGTTGGAATACCTAGCGCGGTTTACAAATACTTCAGGGAAGGCCGTATGAATTGGCCGCTAGCATGGAACATCATAGTGGGGACTCTTCCCGGTTTGTTCCTTGGGTTGTTTATCAGGATATGGTATCTGCCTGATCCGGGGGCATTCAAGTTGTTTGTGGGTTGTGTGCTAATCTATATTGGCGTACGGATGCTTCATCAGGTCATTACTACGATGGGTAAGCAGTCCTCTGTGAAGGCCGCTGAAAGTCTGATGCGTCAGCAGGCGACCTCAAACAACGCCAGGATGGCGCCTGACGGTAAACCGGTTATTCGAACTTTGAGCTGGACATTGACAAAAACGGAGTATGAGTTTTTTGGGGAGCGCTTCAGTTTTCATACAACAGGTCTTTTTATGTTATCGCTGGTTGTGGGTTTAATTGGAGGCGTTTACGGTATTGGTGGGGGCGCAATAATTGCGCCGTTCATAGTGTCATTTTTTGGGCTGCCCATTCATACGATAGCGGGCGCCACACTGATGGGCACTTGCGCCACATCTGTGGGTGGAGTAATTTTTTATGAATTGATAGGGCCACTGGTTGCTCAATCTGGTCAGTCGGTTCGTCCTGACTGGCTTCTGGGGTTCCTGTTTGGGATTGGCGGATTTGTAGGAATGTATTTCGGGGCGAGCGCCCAGAAGTATGTGCCAAGCGCGTGGATCAGACCGGCGTTGGGGATATTGATAGCCGGCCTTGGTCTCAAATACTTGATTGACTATTTCTAGGTTGTGCTGTCAGTTGTCTCTCGAAAATACCGGAGACGAAAATTTAAGGTATTTTCCCGTAGAGATTAACTGACGCCATTCATCATTTGTGAAAGGCCTTTTCATGTTCCTGTCGATCTGATTGTTCCAACCTTCGAAAAATACCATTTCAACTCCGCGGGCTGAGACTCCGGGTTGGGGATTATATTCCACTTCGTATGGAACGATTCCCCATTGAAGGAATCCCTTGTCAGTCTTGCCATCAAAATAAAAGACATCAACCGCTACGGCAGGGTTGGCCAGAGTTTCTGAAATAAGATCCAGAATTGCGGTTCCGGTTTCCGAGTCGGTTGAAACCGGTTTCGATTTGGACGAAACGTCTGCGATCTTGTTCCAGATGGCAATATCCGGCGCCATTCCACACGCGCTGTGCATTATCGACTCAACAGCGCCAAGTTTTTTCACAAAATCAGAGATACCGGCCTGAAAATAGATTTTTGAAACGCCTTTGGCGGGACGCGGATTTGTGTCTATAGCTTTTGGCGTCAGAATCGTTTCCTTTGTGGTCAGAATCGTCTGTTCCGCCAGGGCTGTCAGGCTTGCGCCGACTGAATTCATGAAAAGCTTTCCCTTCAGTTGTCCCTTGAGACCAAAGACCGATTCAAGGGCGCTTTGGTAATAGACCGGTTCCTTATCACTCATCCGGACAATTCTGCCCTGAACTCCGTTCACGGCATTGGTCGCCTTGCTTCTTCCATAAATCACATTCCTCAATCTCAGGACATCGAAAGCCATTTTTCTGTTTACATTGGGATCGTTAGCAAGGAAATTTTGCGACAGGTTATCAATTACAGCCTGCGTCAATGTAAACCTTTCACCGATTATCTGGATGCCAACGCCTGAGTCCCTGTTTATCTTGGGGAGATTATTTGCGCCTGCGTACTTCAGAACGGACTGTTTATCAGCCGGAATGGCGTTTCTAAATAACCCGCTCAAATTTGGCATGTCGGATGGGCCATTTATCCTGTCGTAAAAATTTGAAACATTGATCATATCTTTAAGCGCCGTTCTGTTTGTAGGTTGGTTCAGGCCGGAATACAGACTCATCCACGCTTCAAAAGGAAACACCAGATACATTTTTTCCTGGTACCACTGTCGATTTATCTGAACATCGAACACTGCCCTGGTAAGAAACTGCATCCCCAAAAAAAAGTTTTTCAACTGCGGGGATTTGGTATAATGACCACGTGGAGTATTTATAGGGCTGTTAACAAAATCCGATACTATTTTTTCTACATTTTCAGAGAGTTCAGGCGCGGTTTTTGATTCCGGATCTGTCAGTTTTCTTGCTACGGACACAAATATTCGAGCCTGCTCATTCAGTTCCGTGTCTGAAAGGTTTTCCAATGTCCTCGTCAAAAGGGGAAGCATTACTTCAGATTCATATTTCTCCATCATCGCCTGGGATCTGAGTTTCATGATCTGAAAGAGGAAGTTTGCGCCAATATAAACATTTTGGCTCCGGGAAGTCTTCGAGATGTAATAATCTGCCGGGAAATCGACCAATGGTTTCAGGAATTTCATGTCGCGATCTTTACGATCGGCCATGCATTCAACTGGTGACCAAAGCGTCATAGCCCACGTGGCGGCTAGAATCAGAATAAGCCTGACCGGAACTGAAATCGGCGTCTTCATGTTACCTCACACAATATGCCTGTTAATGGTATCGATCGATCGTTAAATTAATATTGGCGCTTTCCTCTAGGAATTCAGTTCGGGATTGAGAGCAAAATCTTACAGGAACATCCTGTTATTTGTTGACATCAGTTCGAATGGTACGCCGACCGGGTTCTTAAACACTACTGTTTATTCGTAATTTTTTCCAGTTGAGAATAGCTTTCGGAAAAAAAGTAAGAAACATTTTTCTTACACGAATTACAGTTCCTGAGAGAGGCGTCGTGTTCTTTTTGGTAAGAAGTTCATTCAACAATTTTTACTGTGAGGGCTATGATGCGCACAAACATTCTTGTCGTTCATGTTCTTCTGATAGCAGCGCTGGGTTTTTCGGATAGTTTTGGACAGCAAGGCAAACTATCAGATTGTGAACTGGCCAGGGACTACTATAAGCGAGGAACTCAGGCACTAAATTATGAGGAACGAAGGGATTTGTTTCAAAAAGCTGTAAATCTCTGCCCGTCGTATGCCGAGGCTCGCGTAAATCTGGCGGATGCGCTCGAAAACATCGCGCTGATAAGGTCAAAGTTTGATCAAAAAAACCTCGAAATGGTATCAACCCTTCTGGACAAGGCGCTGAAACAGTATCAGGAGGCTCTCAGGTTGAATGACAGGCTCAATGTAGCCAGGTGGGGATTGATAGACATTTACATGGTCAATGGCTCTTACGGATTAGCGCGCGAAGAATACAGGAGAATACTGTTTTCAGAACCCCATAACGAACAAGCCAGGGATGGTTTGGCAAATGTCAGCCGTCTTGTGTCCGGTATAGCCTCGAAAGAAAAAGGCGCCTTGCGAACTTCCCGTGAAATTGTGGGCGAGGCCAAAAATTCTGCCAAAATGATGGGGCTTAAAACCATGGGATTCGAGGACCGAACAATAAAGGACAGGCAATCGTTTAACAACATTCTTTTCGGCGGGTGGTCTTCCGCAATTTCCCAAGGTGAACCGATGGATCAGCTCAACGAAATAGGCAAAGCGCTTAGTTCCGGAGACCTGGCCCAATATCAGTTCATAATTGAAGGCCACACCAACAACGTTGGTGAAGAGAACGCAAACCTGAAGCTATCTTTGGAGCGAGCCCAGTCTGTCAAATCATACCTCGAAAAAAAATTTGATATACATCCCTCCCGTATCCTGGTCCAGGGATTCGGATATGCCAGACCCAAATTCCCCAATGATAACGAAGAAAACAGGATTAGAAACAGAAGGGTCGAAATAGTTTTTTTCACAAGTCAGCAAGCGACTGGGAATCATGAGTAGGCTGATAACAAACTGAAGGTGAGTAAGTTGATATATTTCATGTATCGGTTCTAACGCGTTCATGACATTTCGGTTTTGCTCGCCGGTCAGGGCGCCTGCTCTCGTTGTTTTTACCGCGGGAGTTCTCTCAAGGATTCTGAATCTCCATCCTCCTTTAGGCGCGTCATCTCATCATTTTCGTGCGATTCAGTCAATTCCGAAAAGGCGCAGCTTGGGGTTTCATAGTGACGGCCTGAGTTAATTCCGGGTGTATGAATATTCCCTCTTCCTGTAAGCTGAACCGCCTGCGTTCAAAGCACGTAATAAAAAATATTATGCACAACATAGCACGCAGCCTAAGTATGTAGCACTAAAATGCTTGACATCGCAAGTCGTAGCATATTAATCTGCAGCGTAGCACGATACCGCATCATTATATATTTCATTCGCTAAACGTGTGAATTCTTCGGCAGGGCGAGAAAGTTCTTTCTGCGCCATATGGAGTGGTTTGCCCGTTTGCGGATTACAATTACTGGAGGGAAAATGGCATCACTACGTCAGGCTCTGCGTCTCCTAATAGCTGTTCCCATTATGATTCTTGCCTGTAATTCTTACGCGCTTGCATGGGAATTCTCGATGGACGGACAGTTTAACTATACCTATGAGCAGTATGATCAAATGGGGTCAAACGGCTTTTTTGGCGCATACAACGTGGATCGTTCTGCTGGAAGCGCACTCATACCCGCTGGAGACTACAGAAATTATAATGGCTGGTTTGGTTTTCAGGTCAAGGACCTGGTGTCGGGCTCAAGCGCGGGCAGGCATTATCAGACGCTTGAGTTGTATCCGGATTTCAGAATCAACAAGGCCATTCAATTCAGGGGCAAATACCGTTTGGGAAAGTATGGTGACCCCTACGCTTCGGACTATATCACCAATACGATGGCGGGGGTAGATGTTGCGACTTCCGATGGTCAATGGACCCAATGGTGGGTGACGGCTCAAAACCCTCTGGGGCAACTAGTGGTTGGCAAGCGACCGGAGGCTTTTGGCGTTGGTCTCCAATATAATGGCGCAGTGAACAACACTACTGAAGGGGTGGCGATAGTAGCGCCTTATGGTCCATTCAGAATTAGCTTTGCCGTGAGACCTTTCTGGCCTCAACCCCCAAATGCGCAGATATCCGCAAGGAAAGTCGGTGACAACCCCAACTTCCGATATGTCCCCGGTTCGCCGTATTATAATCTCTTCGACATGAGCGGTATAATGAACTATTCGGTCCGATATTTTTCGACATACCAGGATGGCCCGATAGACGCCGGAGTTTTTCTCGCATGGCAAGGCTGGCATGCTGGACCTGAGGCAAGATCCGCGACATACACATCGGTTGCGGAAACACCTGGAGCCCAGGATGGCCCCGAGGGGATAAACAAGTTCAACGCCTATGATACAGATTTGTACCACGGAACCGTTTATCTCAAGTTCAATAACGGCAGGTTCTTTTTTAACACCGAATGGGCCTATTGGTATGAAAACATCAGGCTTGCCAGAAGCGTTTCCGACATTAACAGTCCGGGCATGGCGCCCAACAAGTTAAATGGTAAGGGACTCGATTATTGGGTGGGTTCATGGCGGCGAATGGTGGAATTCGGCGCCACCGCTGGGCCAGGAAGAGCCTCTTTTCTATATGCTTACCTTCCTGGACCTGATCGTCGTAACGGGTATATGCGCGATGACCAGTCTTGCATACAGGCAGCCGGGCAGGGGAACTATACTGTCTTCAG